>JAYTHD010000067.1:0-4615 GCA_043732975.1 Verrucomicrobiota bacterium | reverse complement strand
TGGTTATTATTGTTGTTGTTGGGGGGGCGAAAATTCAGTTGCGCACTTGCGGACGGGCGGCTTCAAATTCGGCGGGCGTGACCGATTTCAACCGATGACGAAAGACGTAAACACCATGCTTGTTGCCGACCAGTAGGTCCTTCAGTCCGTCGCCGTCAAAGTCCTGGGCCTTGATCTCGGTGCCGGTTCCACTGCTGTCATCCACCAGATGGGGGACGAAGTCGACGGAATGATCCTTGCCGACCTTGGTCTGGAACCAATAGATCACCGGCGCCGCATTGGGCTCCGGATCACCGCTCGGCCCGTGCGCCCAGAAGCGTTTGCCGGTGACGATGTCCTTGATGCCGTCGCCATCCATGTCCACCAGATCGATCGCGTGCAATTGACTGAAATGAACGCCGTAGCGGTTTTCCGTGGCCTCCTTGTTGAGAATCATGTGCTCGCGGAACTTGATCTCCCCGCCCTCCCGGTATTGCTCGTACCAGGCCAGACCATAGCCATGGGCCGCCACACTCGTGATCACATCGTTGAGGCCGTCCCGGTTGAGGTCGTAGGCATACATCTGCGCACCACCGGTGCCAAACGGCCACTTGTGATGGACCCACTGCGGATCCCCCGCCAGGGATTTCGGTTGCTGCCACCAGCCGTCCTTTTCCAGCAAATCCATGCGACCGTCCCCATCGACGTCACCGACTCCCAGGCCATGGGTGAACTTGTGGATGTTCAGATTCGGCGAAATGGCGTGCCATTTGAATACGGCGTTCGGGTTCTTCGGATCGTACTCGGCGTAGCCGTAGGTGCCGCGGCTGGCGCAGACGATTTCGGGACGACCATCCCCGGTGACGTCGGTGAAATGCGGGGATTCGTTGTCCGTCACCTCCAGCGCGACGTGGCGGGTCCAGCGGGTGTTCTTGGCGGCGTCGCGCCCCGGATTCTCAAACCACCAGGAATTCTCGCCCGGAAATCCCAGGACCAGAATGTCCGGATAGCCGTCGCCATTGAAGTCATGAGTGAAGGAGAAGAAATTCGCCGAATACTCGTTTTCATCGCCGAGCTTGCCCTTGTAACCGGGAAAGGAAACCTCCTTGCCGTTCTTGTGACTCCGGGAGGTCTTGTCGGCCTCCATGAACTCGTGCCGGACAGTAAACCCGGGGCCTTCATACCAAAACGGCCCGGCCACCACATCCTTGTTTCCGTCCCGATTCAGGTCGCCAAAGCACGCCCCTTCGCTCCAGAATTCGTCGGTCAGGGTTTGCTTTTCAAAGACGTGGAGTTTGAGGGAGGCGGACTTTTCTGCAGCCAACAGGGGGGCGGTGAAGGTGCAGGCAACACTGAGCAGAACGCCCAGGTGAACTCGTGGGGAGATCTGGCGGGAAAACATTTCGGATATATTCGCTCCACCACCGCCCCTCGGGTCAAGGGACGATTGCGAGAAAATGCACCGGGGCGGAAGGGAGCGCGAGCCGATGATGTCTTGCGGTTGAATTCAAGTGTTCCTCGAGGGCCGGCCGGAAGGGTTTGTTTTGCCTGCGATCCGCGCGACATTCCGGCTCCCGCGTTGACGCTGGCCGGTGCATCCGCCACCGTAAATCTTCATGTTTCCGGTGATTGAAGCTCTTTTGGTGTTGCAGGACCGCGACCGCCGCCTCCTCCGTCTCAAGGCTGAAATCGAGGCCTTACCCAGTCAACGCCAGGCCCTCGAGGAACGCGCCGCCCAGGCCGCCAGTACGTTCGATGCCCAGAAACACCACGCCCTGCACCTCGAGAGCGAGCGAAAGAAGCTGGAATTGGATGTCGACGCCTTGAAGCAACGGATTAGCAAGGTCGGCGCGGAACAGCAGGGCACCCGGAGCAATGACCAGTACAAGGCGTATCAACACCAGATTGAGACCACGCTCGCGGAGATCAGCCGGCTGGATGATCAGCAACTGGCCCTGATGGAGCAGTCCGAAGTGGCCGCCGTCGTGGTGGCCGCCGCGCAAAAGGTGGCCACCGCGCAGAAGGCGGAGACCGCGAAGCATCTGTCGGACCTCGTCGGGCGCGAGGCGAGTTTGCGGAGGGAACAAGCGGCGCTGGTCGCCGAACGGGCCGCCGCCGCCGCCAAGGTGGAGCCAGCGGCCCTGGGCAAATATGAGGCGGTCGCACGCCGTCGGGGCGATCAGGTCCTGGTGGGTGTGCCCAAGGGCGTTTGCGGCGGCTGCCATATGCGGCTTCCACAGCACATTTGCGTCACCGCGATGGGACAGAAGGACATTCCCTCCTGCCCCAATTGCTCCCGCCTGCTGTATTATACGCGGGAAATGGAAGTCCGGGTCTCGGACGAGTGACCGTCCCGGGACGTGACTTCGTCGCCCGTTAGCTCGTCGGAGACTCGCTCCACCTTGGTTGCCGGCCTTCGGCCACAAAACCGGTGAGCGAGAGTCTCCGCGAGGCACCCGTGTTGTGGCCAGACTTCGACACGGAAATACCTCGTCGGCAACCCCGCTCCGCCGGGCAGAGGGGATACTCGCGAGGACTCTCGTACCACCTTGATCGCCGGCCTTCGGCCCCAAAACCGGGGGAGAGTCCCTTCGAGCCAGCCGGGCCGGGGCATGCCTCTGATGCGGTTTCGCGCGTCGGCACCGACTACTTCGCACCGCGCTTCGGGGAGCCCGCCTCCAGTGCGGCCACCTGGCACATGATGTCATCGGAGACTTCCTGATACAGCGCCTTCAGGCGCGGCCGGGGGCACGATTCGGCTTCCGCCCGCGCGGCGGCGTAGGGTTCCACCGCGCCAAAGCAGACGATGATCTTCCTGGGGCGGGGGAAGCGTTGATGACGACCGAGTGCTTCGAAGGAGCCGATGATCTTCACCGGCACCACGGGCGCGGCGGATTTCAGAATCGTCATGCCGACGCCCGGCTTGGCTGGCAGCGGGCGGCCGTCCATTGACCGTGTGCCTTCGGGAAACAGGATGATGGCTCCGCCGGCGGCCAGCTTGTCGAGAATGGCCCGCAACCCGGCGGCACCACTGTCGCGATCCACGGGCACGGCGTTGAATTTTCGGATGACGACTCCGAAAATGGGAACCGTAAAGAGAGTGTGCCGGGCCAGGTAATTGACGACGCGCGGGATCAGGCAGCCCATGAGCGGCGGGTCCAGAAAGCTGATGTGGTTGGCCGCAAAAATGACCGGGCCGCGCCGGGGGACGTTTTCCAGTCCGCGCGCTTCCAGACGAAAATACACGCGACAGAATCCATGCACGATCCACCAGGCGATCCAATACAATCCGCGCATCTCTTCCGGCGGCCGTTGAGCGCTCATGATGGCGAATTCAACGGGCGGGTGACGCGACGTTTCCGCAGGACACTCGCAGTCCGTCGTAGGCCAGCCAGACGCGCTCCGGCAATTCCTGCTGCGCCAGATCGTGGTCATAATCGTGCGTCAGGTGGGTCAGATAGGTGCGCCCGGCGTCCAATCGCCGCGCCACCTCCAGGGCTTCGGCGAGGCACATGTGGGTGTCGTGCATCTGCCGGCGGAGGGCATCGAGGACCACGACTTCACAGCCCTGCGCCGCCGCCAGGGCGTCCTCCGTCACCTGCTTGCAATCGCTGTAGTACGCGAGCCGTCGCACCCCGGCCTGTTCAAAGACCAGCCCCGTGGTGGTGATGCGCCCGTGCGGCAGTTGAAACGGATGGATGACCAGATCGCCGATTGGAAACGGGCCGCGGATGACCTGCGGCGCGGGATGAAAATAGGTGTGGGGAATCGGTCGTCCGTCGAAGGCGTAATTGTAGATCCGGCGCAGATCGACGAGCGTCTCCTCGGTGGCGAACACCGGCAGCGCACCGCCGCGGATTTCGCACACGCGGCGGCAATCATCCATGCCCATGATGTGATCGGCGTGTGCGTGGGTGATGATGGTGGCATCGAGGAAACCCAAGCCCTCGCGCAACATCTGCATCCGGAAATCCGGGGTGGTGTCGACGACCAGTTTTACGGACGGCGTCTCCACGTAAATGGACGCCCGGAGCCGGTGGTTCCGCGGATTCGCGAGAAAGGCGGCCGGATATTCCCGGCCGATCACCGGCACTCCCTGCGACGTGCCGGAACCCAAAAAACGAAACCCAAACGACATGCGCGGCTAGAATGCCGGGCGCATCCGGCTTCGCCAACAGGGATTACCGGCGGAAGGGCGGCGAGGTGCGGGGAATGGGATTTCCTCGCGACTGCGAGACCGCCGAAGCGGCCGACCAATCCTCAAAAACCCAGCGCTTCCAGGCCCTCGAGGGTGCCGTGGCCGGCGTTCTTTTTGGCCAGGTAACCGCCCTGCTGACGGACCCGGTGACGCACGGGCGGCACGGAGTTCTGCGGGCTGATCAGGTGATGCGCATAGGTGCGATCCAGCATCGGCAGGTCGTTCAGATGATCCCCCGCCACCACGGTATGCTCCGGAAAGATCCCCAACAGGCGCTGGATTTCGGCGAGGGCGGTTCCCTTGCTGTAGGCCTCGTGGGCGAGTCGGAGATAGATGGAATTGCGCACGACCTGGCTGGACGGAAACCGTCTCAACGCCCCACGGACCACGGATTCAATCTGATCCATCTGGAGATCGTCCGCGGCGATGATGCAGAGT
>JAYTHD010000066.1:0-2732 GCA_043732975.1 Verrucomicrobiota bacterium | reverse complement strand
CCACATAAGATGCCTTGAGATGGGCCGGTCCGGTTTGGCGGGAGGGGTGCGGTTAATCCCGCATCCCTACCCAATCCTGACACCCCAAGAATTCTGAGGTCTAATCCTTGGCGACGTCGGCCGGTACCGTGGGGCGACGGCGCACCTGCAGGCGCGAGACGCGCAAGTGATCCAGTTCGCTGACTTCGAGTTCAAAGCCCGGCAAGCGCAGGAGGTCGCCGCGCCGGGGAAATCCGCCTTGTTCCCGTGTGATCCAGCCGCTCACCGTGGTGGTGCCTTCATCCGCCTCCAGCGCCGCGCCGGTGAGTTCCGCGAGTTCAAACAGGGGCAGGGTGCCGTCGATTTCCCACAGGCCGTCGCCCTTGGCGATGATCCGGGGCTTTTCGTGGTCAAATTCATCCTGAATCTGGCCGACCAGTTCCTCCAGGACGTTCTCCAGCGTGAGACAGCCCAGGGTGCCGCCGTATTCGTCGACCACGAGCGCGAAATGCGAACGGCGGTCGAGAAACAAGGCGAGGACCTTCTCCAGGCGAGCCGTCGGCGGAACGAAAATCAAGGGTCGGGCAAAACCCCGCAACTCGGCGCCGTTCCCGATTTTGTCGCGTTGGGCCAGCAAATCTTTGAAATGGATCACACCCCAGGTGCGATCCAAGTCCCCTTCGTGGGCCAGCGGGAACCGGCTGTAGCGCGTTTGTTCGGCGAGATGGACGCACTCGTTGATCGATGCGGTGGTGCTCAGGGCGATCAGTTCGCGTCGCGGACGCATCACGTCGCGCACCAGTCGCTGACGGAGATCGAGCGAATTGAGGACGATGTCGCGGCCCAGGTTGGTGGCGTTCAGGGCGGTTTTTCCGCCGGCGGAGCGCAAAAAGAGGAGGCGCAGCTCGGCTTCCCCGTGCGGGCCCTCCTCCTCGCCTTCGACCGGCAGGCCGAACCGGACGAGGACCCAGGCGGCGGTGGTCTCGATCAGCCAGATGGCGGGCCGCGCCAGGCGGAGAAACAGGGCCATGGGCGTGGCGACGCCGAGCACGAGCGGGATGGTGCGTTGCAGGGCGACGGCCTTGGGCAGAATCTCGCCCAGAATGATCAACCCAAAGGAGACGCAGGCGAAGGCGAGCACACCGATGGCATCGTTGAGCCAGCTGTACTGTCCCAGGTGCAGGTAGCGCAGGATGGCACCGGCCAGGTGGTGGGCGGGTTCTTCGATAAACCGGCCGATCACGAGCGCCACGATCGTGATGCCGAACTGGGTGGCGGCGATGACGCCGTTCAGGTTGCGCTTGAGCGCCAGGGCGCGGCGGGCAGCGCGGGAACCGGCCGCGGCGAGGGGCGCCAACTGCGCCTCGCGCACCTTGACGATGGCGAGTTCGGCGGCCACGAAAAACGCATTGATCGCCACCAGGATCAGCCCCATCCCCAGGGTGCCGACCAGAACGAAGAGCGTGTGCGGAGTCATGCCACCACCTCGCCGAAAAGGGCCCGCAGCAATTGATCGACCGTGATAAACGCCCGTTCCCGTCCGTCGGGTCCCAGCACCACGCCCATCTGGGATCCGCCCCGCTGCAGTCGGCGCAGGGCATCATCCAGGCGCAGGGCATCGTTCAGAAAAACCGCCGGGGCGAGGAGGTCGCCGCAGCGCGCGCTGGCTTCCGTCGGCCCGTACAAGACCCGGTGGAGGGTCAGGACGCCCCGAATCCGCGCCTGCGTCGGATGGGTGTCCCAGACGGGCAGACGGTCCCAGGAGTGTTCGCGGGCCGCGGCAAGGAACTGCTCCACCGCGGAATCCGTGGTCAGTCGGGGCAGGTCCGCGAGCGGGGTGGCGATGCGGGCGACCGTGATGTTCTGGGCATCGAGCACCCGATTGATCAGAGCCCGCTCACCGGGGATCAACGCCCCGCCGCTTTCCTGCAATAGGGCGCGGAGTTCGTCGCGATTGCCGAACAACCGGCCCGTCTGCGCCTTGCCCCGGGTGAAGCGCAGCATCAACGCGGCGAAATGTTCCACCAGACGCACCAGCGGCGACAACGCGAAATGCACCAGCCGGAAGAGCCCGACGAAGGTCAGGCAAAGACGATTGGGATAGCGTCGAAAAAGGGTCTTGGGCAGCAGATCCGTGACGACAAAGAGGACACTGCCCGTGGCCATCAGCGCGGTCCAAAACAGGGCGGGGCTGTGGGCCAGCCGGGTCTGAAGTTCGGCCACGACCAGGCAGATGGCGGCAAAACTGGCCAGGGCGTTGCCCACGAGAATGGTCCAGAGAAAGTTTTCGGGCTGATCCAGATAGGCCAGCAGGGAGCGCGCCCCGCTGCGCCCGGAGCGGAGCCATTGGCGGATCCGCAGCCGGGACAGGGATTGCACACCGGCTTCCATGCCATTGAGAAAAAAGGATCCGCCCAGAGACCCCATCCAGGCCAGCGCCAGCCAGGTGTCGTTCACGTGGCACCTCCCGGCGTTTCCGTCTCGACCAGTGCCTCGCGCACCCGCCGTTCGTTCGCCGCGGTGACGGTGAACTTCAATCCGTGGAAGTGAACGACGGCACCCACTTCCGGCACCACTTCGCACAGCTTGATGATCAGCCCGCTCAAGGTGTCGACATCCTCCACGTCACCCAGCGCCGGATGGTGCCGGCGCAGGTTGTCGAGTCGCATTGCCCCACCGGCCCGCCAGGCACCCGGGCGAAGCGGCACCAATTGGAAGGCGGTATCGCTTGGCGCCGCCCGGAATTCACCCAC
>JAYTHD010000065.1:0-5625 GCA_043732975.1 Verrucomicrobiota bacterium | reverse complement strand
TCGGTCACGGCCTCCCTGATTCCGTTGGAGATCTATGAGGTGGCGAAGCATCCCACACCGGTCCGCGTGGCGGTGTTGGGCATCAATTTCGCTGTGGTTTGCTACCTTGTGTGGCTGCTTCGGGTTCAGAAAAAAGAGGTACAACTTCACGGGCCGGTGAAGGTCGCCGACCCAGGGACGGCTGCGTGAGGGTACTTTCGTGTTTGCGTAGCGACTTCGGTTTGCCAGGGGGCGATGCGCGGACAAATTTAACGCCCGGATCGCACAAAACGGAAAACTTTTCAAAACTGGAATTGCCATGGCCAACGCCTATCACGCCTCCATCGAAGGTGCCCAACACGGTGCCAAGTCGCTGACCGAATTTCTCGACTATTCCAAGGCCGCCGGTGCGGCGGGCGCCCAGCCCAGCAACTACATGCTCGGCGATGGCAAGGGTGGATTCAGGAAAGCCAAGGAGATCGTCGAAGCGTTCGGCAGCCGGGGACTCGCGCTGGACGGCATCTCCTCGCACTGCCCCTTCTGGGTGCACACGTCGGCGTGGACGGGCACGAAGTCGGGAAATCCCTTTATCCCGGCGGACGTCGCGAAGCTGTCGCCCGAGAAGATCGAGGCCTGGCATGAGAAATACCTGCTCAAGCTGATGGATCTGGCGGCGGAATTGAAGGTGAAGACCATGCCCATGTTCTGGGGGGTGGCGTTCGGTTGGGAGCTGGCCAGCGGATATCCCTGGGGATTCTGGAGCGGCGGGGGCTTTGATCTTTTGAAGGAAGGACAGGAGCGCTTCGTGAAGAAGACGGCGAAATTGCGCAAGCACGCGAATTCGCTCGGGATCAAGCTGTGCCACGAGATCCATCCCGGCACGGCGGCGATGTGTGCCGATGATTTTCTGATGCTGGTGAAGATCTGCGACAACGACCCCTGTCTGGCGGTGAACGCGGATCCGTCGCATTGCTGGGAAGGGGAGACGTGGGAGACCCGTTTCCTGAAGGTCGGGCCCTACATCTACGCCGCGCACATCAAGAATTTTGTAATTCGCACGGGCTTCCCCTTGCGGGCGATGGAGCCGAACTGGGCCCGGCGCGCGATGCAGTTTACGGATCTGGGATCGGGCGAGATCAATATGCATCGGTACGCGGAGTTGCTGCTCGCGGTCGGATATCACGACCGGTATTGCAAGCACAACGGGACGAAGTCGGCCCCGCTGGTGGTGGAGGCGGAATCGGCGCACAAGGCTCTCGATTTCTGTTCGGCCGATGGCGTTGCCTATGTCGCGAAGAATCTCTGCTTCCCGCAGGCGGGCGGCAGCTTCGAAGATGGCATGGGCGCGTAATCGCCGATGACCCTTCCCGCCGCGCTCTTCCGTTTTTGGACCTGGCGCATGGCGTGGCGGGATGCCCGGTCGGTTCCAGCCCGCCTGCTGCTGTTTTCCACCAGCATTTCCCTGGGCATTGCCGCCCTGGTGGCGATTGGATCGCTGAACCAAACGTTGCGCTCGGCGCTGGGGGAGCAGGCCAAAGGTCTGGTGGGCGCCGATTTGGTGCTGACCTCGCGGGCGAAGTTTGGCGAAGCGGAGCAGGCGTTGCTTCAGGAGTTGGGAGGCGATCGGGCGGAGGAGGTCAGCTTCACGTCGATGCTGAGCTTTCCGGACGCACCCGAGGGCGGGGGAACGCGATTGGTGAATGTCCGTGCGCTCACCGGGGCGTTTCCTTTTTACGGCACGTTGGAAACCGAGCCCGCGTCGGCGGCGGAAGCGTTTCGTACCGGCGAAGGTTTGCTGGTTGAGGAAAGCGTGGCGCGCCAGTTCGGCGCTGATGTGGGTTCCCCGGTGAAACTGGGAGCGTGGGAAACGCACGTCGTCGGCATGCTGCGGAAGGTGCCGGGCGATGCGATGGGATTCAATACCCTGGCGCCCCGGGTTTATCTGGCCGGTGCGGCGCTGGAGCAGACGCACCTGCTGCGCGGCCCCGCCCTGGCGCGCTATCGGATGATGTTCCGCTGGCCCGCGACTCTGGATGGCGCGGCCCGGGTGGCCTCGGCCGAGGGAGAGTTCCGCCGCTTGCATTTGGATTGGGATACGGTGGCCAAGCGCGAACGCAGCCTGGGACGATCCCTCGAGCAGTTGAATTCCTTCCTCAACCTCGTGGCCTTCGTGGCGCTCCTGCTCGGGGCGATCGGCATTGCCAGTGCGATTCAGATTCATATCCGGCAACGGTTGATCCAAGTGGCTGTGTTGCGCTGTCTCGGGGCGGCGCGGACGCAGGCGGGAGCAATCTTCCTAGCGCAGGCATTGGGAATGGGCTTCTGCGGGGCAGCGGTGGGCGTCGCTCTGGGGTCCCTGTTGCCGCTGGGATTGCCAATCTTGTTGGCGAAGTTCCTGCCGTTTCCCGTGAAAGTAACGGTGTCGTTGCTGGCGGTGATCCGGGCGGCCGGTTTGGGAATGCTGATCAGTTTTGTCTTTGCCTGGTTGCCGCTCCTGGAAGTCTGGCGCGCCTCGCCCCTGGCTGCCATTCGTGCACAGGTGGCAGAGGACAACGGGGGCCGCGATCCGAAGCGGTGGCTCTTGCTGGGCTTGATGGCCTGCCTGGTGGTTGCGATGGCGATCGGGCAGACCCGGCACTGGTATGAAGGTTTGGGGTTTTCCGTCGGGCTGGGGGCGGCCTTGCTCATTCTGGCCGGAACGGCACGATTGGCGATCCGGTTGACGCGGCGCTGGACACCACCGTGGCTGCCCTTTGCCTGGCGTCAGGGTTTTGCAGGTCTGCATCGTCCGCAGAACCGCACCACCACGCTGCTGGTGGCTTTGGGATTGGGGACATTTCTGTTGCTGACACTGCAGTTCGTGCGCTCGACCTTGCTGGGACGGTTGGATTCCACCGGGGCGACCCAGCAACCGAACATGATGTTGTTTGATATTCAGCCCGACCAGCGCGAGGCGGTTTTGGCGGTGCTGGCGACGAATGGTTTTCCGGTCTTGGATGAAGCGCCGATTGTGACGATGCGGCTGAAATCGGTGAATGGCCGAAGCATCCGGGAATTGCAGGCGGACCGGCGCGACGCTTCGGTGCGAGCCACGAATGAGGTGGTGCGGAACCGTCTTTTTGGGCGTCGACGCGCCAAGGCGTCGGCCGATGATGAGGAGCCGGGCCGCCCGCCCGGCTGGGTGCTGACGCGTGAGTATCGCTCGACCTGGCGGACCAATCTTGCCGGCGCCGAACGGGTGACGGCGGGCGCCTTTGTCGGACGGGTGCCGGACGGGACGTCGCCGGTGCCCGTGTCGGTGGAGGAGGGGATTGCCAAGGATTTGGGATTGAAACTCGGCTCGCGGTTGGAGTTCGACGTCCAGGGAGTGACGGTGGCGTGTACCGTTTCGAGTTTAAGGACGGTGGAATGGCGGCAGGTGCGGCCTAATTTCTTTGTCGTATTTCCGGCGGGAGCCTTGGAGGCGGCACCGGCGATGCACATACTCGCCACGCGGACGCCGGGCCCGCGGGCGACGGCCCAACTTCAGCGCGCCCTTTTTCGCGCGCATCCCAATGTGTCGTCCATCGACATCGGTCTCGTGCTCGAAACCCTGGATACCATTCTCTCCCGCATTGGCTGGGCCATTCGCGTCATGACCCTGTTCACGGTGGCGACGGGCTTGGTGGTGCTCACCGGTGCCATCGTGAGCGGCCGTGGGCAGCGGGTCCGCGAATGTGTCCTGCTGCGGACGTTGGGGGCTTCCCGAGGCGTGGTGCGGCGGGTGCTCCTGGCGGAATACGCCACGTTGGGCTTGCTGGCGGCGACGGTCGGTCTGGTCCTGGCGGTGATCTCCGGTTGGGCGCTTTCGCACTGGGTCTTTGAGACGGAGTTCCGCGTGTCGTGGAGGGAGGTAGCCGTAGCCTTCCTGATCGTCCCGGTACTCACGGTGACCTTGGGCTTGTTGAGCAGTCGCGGACTTGCTTCCACGCCACCCCTGGAGATTCTGCGGCGCGAGGTTTGATCCCGGAATTCGAGGGTTGTCAGGTGGACTCTCTGCGGGCTATTCAAGTGCCCGGTCATGACCATAGAGACCCTGCATTTTGAATCCGCCCGCGCCGCCCAACAGGTGTTCGGTGGCGATGAAAAGGTTTTGCGCAACCTGGAACAACAGTTGGGCGTAAAAACCATCGTGCGCGATGGGATGATCCGGTTGGAAGGTGAGGCCGAGGCGGTGGGGCGGGCGAAGAAGGTGTTCGCGGTTCTCGAAGGGCAGATCAAGCTGGGGCAGACGCCCCGTCCGCGGGATTTCAGCCACGCGCTGCAGGTCGCAGTCCAGGACGGTACGGAGGTGCTCGAGTCGCTGTTCACCAGTACGGTGGCAACCTCCACCAAGAAGACGACGATCTACCCCAAGACCCTCGGCCAGCGGAAATATCTGGAGGCCATCCGCGAGCATGATGTGACCTTCGGGATTGGTCCGGCCGGGACGGGGAAGACCTATCTGGCCATGGCGATGGCGGTCAATGCCTTGAAGGAGGGGAAGGTGGGACGGATTCTGTTGACGCGTCCGGCGGTGGAGGCCGGTGAAGCCCTGGGATTTCTGCCCGGGGATCTCTACCAGAAACTCGATCCTTATTTGCGTCCGCTGCATGACGCGTTGCACGACATGATGGCGGCCGACGAAATTCAGCGGAACATGGAACGAGGCATCATCGAAATTGCGCCGCTGGCCTTTATGCGGGGGCGCACGCTGAACACGTCTTTCATCATTCTGGACGAGGCGCAGAATACGACGGCGGAGCAAATGCTGATGTTTCTCACCCGGCTTGGCTTCGGCTCCAAGGCGGTGATCACAGGGGATCCGACCCAGATCGACCTGCCGGCGAGCAAACGATCCGGCCTGCTGGAGGCCATCCGGGCCCTCGGGCAGGTGGACGGCATCAGCCTGATTCACTTCGAAAAGCGTGACGTCGTGCGGCATCCGCTGGTGCAGCGAATTGTGGCCGCGTACGAGCGCCATCGGGGCACGCAGCAGCCGGCGAGTTGATGCCCCGCCGGCTTCACGGTTCATTCCGCCTTGATCCACCAGCAACGGAATCCAGCGGCCCCGCGGATGCTGCGGGGCCGCTTTCGTCGTCGCTCAAGGCGCCACGATCCGGAGGAAATTATACCGGAAATCGGACGACAGCTTGTTCGTCAGTTTCAAGACGGAGCCGAAACTGCCGGTGTTGGTCAGCACGTTCCTCCAGATGTTCAGGTCGGTTGAAGATTGAACCCGGTACTGGCCCAGGGGTAGCTCATCGAAGGCGAAGCGCAGGGTGTTGCTGTCGAGGCGGGTGATGGGTTCCAGAACCGTGAGTTGAAGCGGCGCGCTCCGGGTTTTTTTCCCACTCAGGCTGGTCTGCTCCAGGGAGAACTGGGCACTGTCATCGCTGGAGCCCACGGGAGTGAGCGTCAGGAGCAGATTGGTCTGTCCCGGGAGCGGCCGATTGTTGAAGTACCACTGCAGCGACGATGGGGCTTCATTGGTGACTGCGGCCTGCAAACGGGCGGTTCGTCCCAAGATCGCTTGAAACGGAGCGACGACCGCCGGTGGGCCGAGCGGACCTTCGGAGTTGATATTGACTTGCACCAGTCCTTGGTGGGTTCCGTCACCCAAAACCC
>JAYTHD010000064.1:0-5252 GCA_043732975.1 Verrucomicrobiota bacterium | reverse complement strand
GGTTTTTCCCGTGGCGATCATCCCGCCGCATTCAACACGTATCGTTTTTGCCTCGGGCGCCAAGACTCCCGTGGATCCGGCCGGGTTTTTGCATGCAAGCTTCAAGCTCAGCAAGAGTGGCGGTGCCATCGCACTCACCGCGCCCAACGGGACCACTGTCGATCATCTGGAATCGTATCCGGCGCTGGACACGGATCTGGCCTATGGTCGGGATCTGGAAGGCAACTGGACCTATCTCGAACCCACGCCCGGGGCCGTGAACGTCGCGACCGCCTACGCCGGCTGGCTGCGGCCGGTGACCTTCAGTCAGGAACGCGGCTACTTTCAGAATCCCTTTACCCTGAGCCTCTCGAACACCAACGCGGACGCCCCGGTCTACTATTCGTTCGATGGATCGGTGCCCAGCGTTCCCTATGCGTCCGGGCTCTCCATTGCCACCACGAAGTCCATCCGGGTGCAAGTCCGGCGCCCCGGCTTTCGCCCCGCCCGGATTCAAAACCAGACCTATCTGTTCCTCGACCAGGTCATCACCTCGTCCGTGATGAACACGGCCATCACGAAGGATGTGCGCTATGCGCCTCGCATGAAGAGCGGGCTGCTGGCATTGCCATCGGTCTCCCTTATCGTCCCCGGCCAGCCGGGCTATGAGGAACAGGAGGGATCCGTCGAAATCTTCTGGCCGGCCGGCACCCCGCCGGCACAGGTCAATTGCGGCGTCTCCCGCTTCGGCGGTTCCTACGAGGAATTTGCGAAGAAGAGCTTCCGGATTCAATGTCACGCAAGATTTGGCGCCACCCGGATCAAGACGCCGCTCTTCGATGGCTTCGACCACGGCGTGCCACCCGACACCTCCTTTGACGAGCTGGAATTCCGCTCCGGTTCACAGGACATGGTGGACCGTGGCTTCTACATGGCCAGTTCCTTCGTGCAGGACAGCATGATGGATCTGGGGGATCTGAATCCCCACAGTCGCTTCGTGCATCTCTATTTAAACGGCGTCTATTGGGGCCAATACGATGCGCGGGAGCCGCTGGTTCAACACACGCTGGCCCACTATCTGGGCGGCTCGGTCCAGGACTACGTGGACGTTCGTGGCAATGACAATGTCGGCGACTCCTTCGTGCTCGGCACCCCGACGCCACCCAGTGTTCTGCCTTGGGATCGGGTACTTTCGTTGAAGAACAAGTACGCGGCGCTCCGGACCTACGTGGATGTCCGGAGCCTGATTGATTTCATGCTCGTGTGGTATTACGGCGCCTGCGAATCGGAGTTCCGCTCTTCCGGGCCGGTGGAGGCGGGAACGGGCTTCAAGTTCTGGGAGGCGGATGCCGATGGATTTTTGCGCACGGATGCGGTGGGGTTGAATCGCAGTGACAACCCAGGGCCGGGGGGAATCTTTGGCGCTCTCGTCGCGGAGGGAAATGCGGACTTCAAGATGCTGCTGGCCGACCGGATTTACGCGGCCTTTTTCAACGCTGGCGCTCTGACCCCGGCGCGGACCGACGCCCGACTGGCCGCGCGGATGCAGGAAATCAATGACAGTTTACTGGCTGAGTGTGCCCGTTGGAGGTATCGCACGCCGGTCAATTGGCTGGCCGCCGCCGCGACGATCCGCACCAAGCTATTTCCGGTGCGGACAGGGCAGATGATCACCCAACTGCGGTCCCGGGGATATTATCCTACTTTCAATCCACCGACGTTTGACCTCTACGGCGGGACGGTGAACAACGGCTTTCAACCGCAACTCACCACGGCCAGCGGAGTGATCTATTATACGCTGGACGGTAGCGATCCGCGGCTGTCGGGCGGCGGCGTCTCGCCGAAGGCATCGGTATGGACTGTCGGCGTGGTAGCCATCACCCGGGACACCGTGCTTTCGTCCCGCGTACGATTGACGAACGGGCAGTGGTCCGCGCTCGCCCAACCGCACTATGTGCTGGCGGTGAACCGTCCACCGGTCTGGAGCGCGCAGCCCGACGTGCGATTTCCCGCCGGGCTCCCGTGGAACCTTTTCCTGGGCGTCTCCGATCCGGATCTGCCACCACAACCCCTGACCCTCACCGCGACCGGACTGCCGCCGGGACTTTCGCTCGACACCCGCACCGTCCGCATCGTCGGCACGGCCAGCACACCCGGCGACTATCCAGTTTTCCTGTCGGCATCGGATGGCCAGACCCCGCCGTTGATCGGGACGTTGCCTTTTGTGATTCATCTGACCGAGCCGTTCCTACTGGCCGTAGCGCGCGAGGGCAACGGGGTGCGATTGAGTTTTCCCGCGATCATTGGCGAGAATTATCGGATGGAAACCACCGCGGATCCCTCCGTGCCGGGCTGGAGCCTGTTGCGGGCCTTCACGCCCGCGACGACGAATCGGATCGGCATCTCCATCCCCGTGGACGCCGCGCAAACGGGCCGGTATTTCCGGGTACTATGGCTGCGCTGAGTGGGAGCGATCACCCTCTCGCTCAGAGGGGTCGTGTCTGCGGCCACTCCAGTTCGAAACCCTGATTGCGCAGACGTTGTTGGAAGTCGGCGAGCAACCGCGCGTCCTTCCATACCTGCCGGGGCATCGCGCGTCGTTCACGGCAAAAGGCGACGAGCGCACCCGCGGCCTCCCCGATGTTCCACTCCACGGGATGCAGCCGGTAGCAGCCATTGGTGATATGGGTGACCCCGATATTCTTGGCTACCGGCAACAAGTTTTCCATCCGGCGGGGGATCAAGGCACCGAGCGGAATTTGAAACGGCAGCGAAGAGAGATCGACGTAATTCCGACCACGCGTACTCGGATGCAAATCGATACGATAGGCGCCCACACCCACGGAATCCGGGAAGACCGCCGCCTTCACGGCGTCGGCAGATTGTCCCGTAAGTTTTCTGCGGGATTCGGTGGCGATGTGGTTTTCGGTCACGGTAAACTCGGCACGGATGCGGCGCGCCTCGCGGACATAGACGTTTTTCGCGAGGCCATCAGTGGTTCCCACGACGTCCGGCCGCAGACGCAATCCCTTCCATCCCATGCCTCCGTCCGGGCGCGGAGCCTCGGTTTGCATCCAGTAGAGCAACGAAAGACTCAACTGCCGCGCCCGGACTTCCTGCGTTCTCTGATCCGCAGAAGTGAGGCCGGGACCGATCAAGGGCCCCAGCCAATAATCATTCTGCGGCCAGTTCACGCAGGTCACCCCACTGCGATAGGTGCCGGATTCGTATAGGACGGGATCGGCGATCCGGCGGTACGTCCAGAGATTGCGCCCTTCCGTCTTCTCCGTGGGATCAAAGATAAGACGGCGAGGCTTCAGCGTAACGGGATCCGGAGTGTCCCAGGCCAGCAGACGGCCGTCGGAGCCTCCTTCATACGGCGGCTGCATCCGGGGCGCATAATCGCGCCACCAAGCATATTCCGCCGGCCGCTCGATGGTGTGATCTTCCCCGGCCAGGTAATCCATGGCGAAGCACGCCGTAACCCCCTGCTGGTCGAGCGGGTCGGCCGTCGCCAGCGCGTGCTCCTCGCCGGTCTCGGATTGCGCCTCCGCTCCCGTGACGAACTCCGTTCCGGTCAAGGGCAGGAGGTCGCCCAGTTCGGTCGCATCAACGAAACATGGAGCTTTCAGGACGTGCTCCTGTCCCGTGCGACGATGGCGCACAGTGACGGCTTGGACACGATCACCACCCACCTGAGCGATCGTGGATGCGCATTCCAGCAAACACCGGAGGCGGCCCGAAGCCAGGTGGGGCGCCAGCATCTGCTCCAGCACGGCCAGCGCGACCCGAGGTTCATGACAGAGTCGCGACACCCAGGCATTGCCGGGATTGAGCCGGCTATTAGCCCGGGCGGCGGCGGTCAGCGGAAAATGATCGCGATAGTAAGCCCGGACGCGGTCGCGAAAAGTCCGATAACTGCGCGTGCAGCCGTGACTCTCAATCCAGGGATGTTCATCCGGCGGCACGGCCTGGGAGGTCAGTTGTCCGCCGATCCAATCGGTCTCCTCGGTCAGAATTACCTCGAGGCCCGACCGGCAGGCCGCTAACGCAGCGGCAACGCCACCCAACCCGCCACCCACGACGATGAGATCCGCGGCCATTTCGCGCCCCAATGCCTGAGCTTGCAATAATTGCGGCCAGACGGACCAACCACCGGCGAGGAGGCCCACTGAAATGCCCTGCAGGAAATCGCGCCGTTTCATGAGCCGTGATTTTCTCAAGCCAACACCGAGACCCGGCGCCTCCGGAGCGCGGGTTCCCTATTTTACGAAAATATTGGCAAAGTGTATGGGCTGCGCTCCTGGCCGAAGTCCCAGACGGAACGTCCCCTTGGGTGCGGGCATGGTGCCGGCGGACTGACCATTGAGTTCCATTTGAAGTTGATCTCCCACGCGGCGGAAATGCAGGCGATTCCAGGCATCCGCCCGGGCTGCCTCCAATCGGGGCACGGCCATCGATTCCGTGCCGGAAGTCGGACGCAGCACCAACGGAGGCACTCGCTCGGCGTTCTTGGCGTCCCAGCGCCAATCGATGAAGAATTCATCGGCGGCCACCGGACTGTCGGTCCAAAGGATATGGCGTTGGTCCTCACTGGCGGTGCTCACCAGATTCCAGTCCGACGCCTTCCACACGGCGGCGGCCTCGGCGGGGAGGGTCCATCCGCGAAAGCCGCGTCCATCATAGAGATGCCGCCAGGCCTCGGCGGCGGGTGCGGAGTTTTCCGGCGGTGCGCCCGTGGACGGTAATTCGTGGATGCGTATATTTCGGAAATCCACCTTGCCGCCCTCCGATTCCAGGCCAATGAAGCCCTTGCGCCAATTGCAGTTCGTCCCGCCGGAGACCTCCGCACCGTTCACCGACAACTTAAGCACCCCGTTGTTGGCCACGACCCGGTAGTGATTCCACTCGGGTGAACCCTTGCTGCGGGATTCGCGCGGAAAGCTCCGGTCGCCCTTGCTGGGCGCAAACGGCTTCATACTGGAACCGTGAATGGGAAAGACATCCCCGTGCGTGGTAAACCAATCGGATTTTCCGTAGCCATGATCCAACACCTGGACCTCGATGGCGCGGAGGAAGGGTTGTCCCGGAGCGGGCAGGGGTGAGGACCAGATGAAAACCCCGGAGTTGCCCGCCACCACCAGATGACGCCACTCGAGTTCGAGGATGTAATTTTCGTATTGGCGCACCGTCCGAAGCGCCCCGGTCGGAATGCCGTCGCAGTGGATCATGCCCTCCTGCACCGTGAAGGTTTCCGGCGCACAGTTCACATC
>JAYTHD010000063.1:0-8904 GCA_043732975.1 Verrucomicrobiota bacterium | reverse complement strand
GGCGCGGTGAATGACAAGGACGGCTTGTTTCACGAGGCCGATGGAGGCACGATTTTCCTCGACGAAATCGGCACCATGCCCGCGCAGTTGCAGAGCCGGTTGCTTCGGGTCCTGCAGGAGAAGGAGGTGCGACGCGTCGGGGATAATGCGTCGGTGCACGTGGATGTCCGAGTCCTGGCGGCGACCAACGAGCGGCTCGAGGAACTGGTGAAGTCCGGCCGATTCCGGGAGGATCTTTATTACCGGCTCAATGTGGTTCCGATTTCCCTGCCACCTTTGCGTCAGCGGCGGGACGACATTCCGATGCTGGTTTCGCATTTTCTGCACGACCGGGTTCACACCCGCAGCGGGCAGTTGTTTCAATTGACCCGCCGCGCGCTGGCTGCGTTGACGGCGCATGCCTGGCCCGGGAATGTTCGGGAACTGGAAAATGCTCTCGAGCGTGCCTGTGTGCTGGCGGACGGTGCGTTGTTGCGGGTCGCGGATCTGCCGCCTGTGGTGCAGAAGCACGCGGCGGCCGAGGACGATTTGGAGGATCACCCCGTGGTCGAAATGGCCACACCGCTGGGTGCTCCCTTGGCGGGAATGGGAGTGCATTCCGCGCCAGCGAACTTGGGCTTGGAATCCACAACCCAGACCGGTGGCCGGGGGCGCCTGGGAATTTCCCAGCCGGCTGAGGTGGTCACGCTGAAACGGTTCATTCGCGAACAGGAGACCGCTTATCTCCAGCAGGTGCTGATCGTGACCCAACAAAACAAGGAGGAAGCCGCCCGGTTGCTGGAGATCAGCCTCGCCACGCTCTACCGCAAACTCGCGGGTGAAGCGGAGTAGCTCGCACCGGGCGTGGTTGCTGCCGAGCGATGGTGTCCCTCAATTTCAAGATGGATCGACTGGAGTTCGAACGGGCGATTGAAGTGTTTGTGCAGGGCTTTTGCTTCGCCCACAGCCTGACCCATCCGGCCCGGGTCGGGCGGGTCGAGGATCTCTGGGTCGTGCGCGATGTGCCGCGACGCCGGTCGTCCGATGGCCGGGTGGAGGCGTGGGTCGCGTTTGAGGTCGATCCGGCGGAGGTGGTCCGACGAGTACGTCAGCACGCCGGCGGGCGTTATTCGATTTCCGCCTTTCGACCCCTTTCCCGGCCGTCCGAGCCCTGGAGAATCGCCTACAAACAACTGGGTTATCGGCTGGTCGCCACGGAACCGCTCTTCGTCCATCGCCTGAAGCGAATCCCACGATATGAGTGCGATGCGCGGATCGTCGCGGTGACCCGTCGGGAGTTGGACGACCAATATGCCCGGGACTGGCGGCACCGTCCGCTGCCTGATGTGTTGCTGTCACCGGATGCGCCCTACCGCCAATATCTCGCGAGGGAGGGAGCGGACATCGTGGGCGCGGTGCATCGCACGGAATTCGGCGCTGCCCATTGGGTGTCCCACATGCTCGTGCTGCGGCTTCATCGCCGTCGCGGGATTGGCAAGGCGCTGCTCTGCCGGTTGCTGCGAGATGCCCGCGAACGAGGCTCAGATTTATCGGTTCTGCTCTCGAGCCACACCGGGGCGAAGTTGTACCCGGTCGTGGGTTATGAACAAATCGGAGAGCGGATGCTGTTCAAGCCGCGTGGCCCGCGGAGCCCTGGAGGCGTCAGCGGCGGTTGAACCAGCGGTCTTCCCAGGTCATGGCGGCCCGCCGAAAATCCTCCGCGAGTTCCCGCTGATCCGTATCAAAACCCAAACCGGCGGCGATGTCGCGCAGGCCGTGTTCCAGATCCAAGCGTGCCCGCTTGGCCGAGACATAGACGACCGACATGGCGAGGAAATAGAAGAGGCAGTAGGACAAGATCAGACCGAAGTTTCCCAGACCACCGGGGCCGATGAGAATGATGATGCCTAGAGCACACCAGCCGGGCAGCAGAACCCGCAAAATGGATTGACGGAATGCGGGGAGCGGACCGGTGGATCTCAAGGCCGCCCGCAAGGCAATCACCGTGCCCCAGCGAAAATCCAACCACAGCATGGCAACGGCCCCGACGCAGATCACCAGCAACGGGAATTGATCGTGAAGCGGTGGCAGAGCCGAGATGATGAATGCCGGCAACAGCAGGAGAATGAGTGCGGTCAGGCGATCCAGGACGGGACGAAACTCATCCCACAGGGCCTGGCGGACACCTTCAATCAGAGCTTCCGGTGTGAGGGGTGTGGTCAGCAGGAGTTCGAGGCCCCCCGTGCGCAGGTCCTCGCCCAGCCTTCGGGACGCCGAAAGTAGAAAACCCAGTTTCACCAAGAGAGAAGCCAGAAATGCAGAAGCGAGCATCAGCATGAGGAGTTGCTCGTTGCTCGGCATTTTCAACCAGTGAAAGATCACGGCGGCGATGGCGCTCATCAGCGACAAGGCCATCAAGCTCATCGCCCAACCACAGAGTGGCCTCCGGTCCTGGCGAAAGGCCCGTTCCAGCCAATAGTACGGATTCCCGTCCAGCCAGTCGCGTCTCACGATGTGACGCCACCCGGCCAGCGGATGCCGGTTAAAAGCGGCCGCGTTGGTGGCCTCGGGGACGTCGTGCCAGTTACGGCGCAGCAGTACGGAGGCTGTGCCGAGGGCCAGCAGCGTCAGTCCGGCCAGCACTGCCACCCCAATCGGCCACTGAACAATGTAGGCCGGAGTGGCCCGTCGCATTTCCGTCAGGCTGGCCAGCAACGCTCCGAGCGGTCCAATTCCGAGGAGCCAGTTGAGCCGGGGTCGTCCCGCCATTTCCGCAACCAGATCGATGAGCACGGGGAGAAAGGTGAGCGTGCCCAGAAAAATCAGGGTGCCGCGGAGTGCGTGCCAAAAGGTGGGGGAGAGCGTTGAGAAGAAAAGTCCCGTGGCCAGCGACAGCGCCTGGGTGAGCAGAAGACTGAGGACGACCCGGCCGAGTTCGCCACCGGTGATGCCCCCCATGAGAATCGGCAACGCCAGCACCGGCAAAAAACCCACCAGGAGCATGACTTGATGGAGGGCAGTGGCGACCAGTTTTCCCAACACGATATCGTAGCCGCTGAGATCCGTGAGAAACAGGAGGCCCAGCGTGCCATCCCGTTTTTCCCGCGTCAGGGCATCCACGGTATGCAGGGGACCGGAAAGCCACGCGAAAAGCCACAACAGGGCGGTCAGTTTCTGGAACAGGCCGACCCCCACGGATTGCAGCGGCTGTCGCGAGGAAACCATCGCCAGACTCAAAAGGAAGAGGCCGAGGGCGACGCTGGTGACCCGTTGCCAGCGAATGTTGGCGCTGCGCGCGGCGACCTGGAGTTCGCGCTGGACCACGGGGAGAAAGGTCATCGTTATAAGCGCCTTTCAATCCGGGGTCCCGACGTGCAACCGAACGATTCCGATTCTGATGCGATCCCGATGCCAATTCCTATTGGGTCTCGCCGCGCGTCACCTTGAGGAAGACCTCTTCAAGTCCCATTTCATCTTCGCGAAATTCCACGAGGCGGACGCCGGCCTTCACCAGCACTTCCGGAATGAGGCTCGCATCGACCCGATCATCGGATAGCATGACCTTGATCCGGCCATCTTCCTCGATGGCTTCGCGGATTTCCGGCCGGGCTTGCAGGATTTCCACCGCCGTCTGGACCACGCCACCCACTTTCACGTGGAACACCCGGCCGGAGTGCGCCTCGTTGCGCACGCCCTGGACCGGGCCGCTATAAATCAGGCGGCCTTTTTCGATGATGGCGCAACGATTGCACAGCGTCTGCAATTCGCTGAGGATATGCGAGCTGATGATGATGGTCTTGCCCAGTCGCTGAAGCTCCTGAAGGATGGCCATCATTTCGATGCGGGCCCGCGGATCCAATCCGGAGGCGGGTTCGTCGAGGAGCAGCAATTGCGGATCGTGGATCAGCACCCGCGCGAGCCCGAGGCGTTGTTGCATCCCGCGGCTGAGGGCCCCGATGAGCGAACCTTTCTTCTCCGAAAGTCCCACCAGTTCCAGAACATCGGCGACCGTCGTTTCCCGCTGGGCGGCGGGAATCTTGTAACAGGCACCGAAGAAATCGAGGTATTCCGTGACCTCCATGTCCTTGTAGACGCCGAAGAAATCCGGCATATAGCCAATGAGGTGACGGACGCGGTCGGCGTCCCGAACGACGTCGTGGCCGAGGACATCCGCCCGGCCCGAGCTTGGCGTGAGGAACGTGGCAAGGATGCGCAGGGTGGTTGTCTTGCCGGCGCCATTCGAGCCGATGAAACCGAACAGATCCGCGCGGTTCACGGTGAGGCTCAGCCCCGAAAGGGCCGTCATGTTGCCATAGACACGGGACAGTTCGTGGGTGGAGACGGCGGGGATCGACGGCGGCGCGGTCGGTTCGGCTCGGGGGGCGACTTTGAGTTCCATGCAGTGCGGTTCGTTTCGGGTGATCGGAAAATGGATGCGGACTGGCGGACTAATTCTCGGGACTCTCGGACGATTTCGGCACCACGAGCCGGTACATCGCCGATTTTGTGCCGCGCAGGGCGGTGAACTGGTTGAGGCGGGGGACGGCGATGTCGTTCGCCATCCACGCGAAAACGACCGTGTCGCCCCGCAGACGGTTGGGGGTCAGATCGAAACCGTTGGACCACATCCAGTCGCGCTGTTGATCGGCGTCGTTGGCGGCGAGGGCGCCGCAAAAGGAGGCTGCCATCACCGCCTGGGCCCAGTCCGGTTCGTTGATGTGTTCCTTGGTGCTGTCGCCAAAAGTCGTTTCGCGGCGCTGGGCATTGGCGGTAAAGATTGGATCCCAATGGGAGACGAGTTGGTCGAGCGATTCGCCTGCGCGGGCGGCAAAGTTGACTTCGCCACCCGCACCCAGAGGACCGAGGTCGTGCCATTGACCGGCCTGAACGACCACGATGTGATCGAATCGTTTGCCGCCTGATTTGACCGTAAGCCGGCCGCCGGCCCAGCGGGCGCTTAGCGGGGCTTCACCGTCACTGGTCCAATCGCTCACGTAACTTTGGGCGGTCCATACCGGCACGTACGCGGCCGCCTGGAATCCCGGCGCCTCCAGTCCCACGTCGAGGTGCCCGGCGTCATTGTTTACTCCGTAGCCACTGCGGAATTCCCCGCGAAGCGTGGCCGCAGGGAGGTCGCTCTTGAGTTTGTAGGTGTTGTTGGCGGGCGAATAGATGCTGGCAAAGGTGCGTCCGCGCAGGGCGGCGTCGCCGGAGGTTCCCCGCGGCAGGACATCCACCACCTGAAGTTCCGAATATTCGCTTTGGCCGGATCGCAGCTTGAACCCGATGAAGTAAATCAACAGGGAAAAGAGGGCCACGTAGGCCGGGAAGGTGATCCAGGTGAGCATCGGTCGATGGATCTTTTTCAACCACCACTGATCAAACGGACCGATCACCACGAGATACACGAGCAGCAGCAGCAGCAGGACGCCCACCGGCAGCTTGCGGATCTGGCGGGTTTCGATCATGGATCCGAACACGGTGTCGATCCCGCGGCCACCCCAAAGGCTCAAGCGCTCGGTGGCGAGCAGTTCGGCGGGGACACTGGCAAGCCGGGCGAAGAACCATCCGCGCAACTTCCAGGAGCGAAAGGGCTCCTGTTCCGGATTGAAGGCGAGCACGGTG
Source organism: Verrucomicrobiota bacterium (assembly GCA_043732975.1). Taxonomy (GTDB): domain Bacteria; phylum Verrucomicrobiota; class Verrucomicrobiia; order Limisphaerales; family UBA9464; genus CANIZL01. Next base: position 3,300 of record JAYTHD010000063.1, on the reverse strand, counting down.
ACGAGGCCGCGTCCAAAGCGCCCGGAGACCGCCAGCGGGGTTTTGTCGACGGCCAGAAAGGTCACGGCTTCCGCGGCCGGGGTGAGACCCACCGCGGTCACTTGCTGGCGTTCAAAATCGGAGTCCACGATCAGCTGCGCGAACGGATTCTCCGAACTGGAATTGTTCCGGCGCAGGTGCCGGCGGTTGGGTTGAGTTCCGTATTGAAGCTCCGCCTGACCCGGGCCGGCGCCTGGTTCCGCCCCCAGAAAGCGTTGGAAGACGCCGGCCGCGGGTTTGGTGACCACGCCGCCGACGCGGGCGGGCAGGAGTCGGCGCAACCACTCGGTGGCGGTGACATCCGTCGAATTCTCAATCGCCACGATGACGTGGCCGCCGGAGGCAACCCACGATTGGAGGGCGGCGTACTGGGGTTCCTTGAGGTCCAGAGCGCGCCGCGAATGGAGGTAAAGGGTATTCAATCCTTCCAGCGCCACCGGCGTGTCCGGAAACAACCCGGGATCCATCCGCACCATCACCGGACGCACTTCGCTGCTGGCCTGGTTTCCGGGACGCTCGGGAAAGATCGGGGCGCTCTGGGCCTGTCCGGGCAGCGTGCCGACGAGCACCGCTTCCGGAGCCAGGGTGACGAGGGCAGCGCCGCTTCGTTCGGCGACCATCTTCCCGGCTTCGGTGAACAGTCGGACGGTGATCGTGGTCGCATTGCCGGCACTGGCGAACAATGGAAGGATCACCCGTTTGGTGGTGTTGGATGGTAATTCCATCGGGAACCGGACCGCCGTGCCACCGGAACCCGGGGTCGAAACCTCCAGGTAGCCAGTCACTGTCGGGCCGTCTCCCTGCAATTCGATGGCGAGCGGGAAATAGCTTCCCAGGCGGGCATAGCCACTGGAAGAATAACCCGGGAAGGCGTCCAGTCGGGGTGCGGCATCCAGTCGGGCGACCCACGCGAACACGGCGAGGCAGAGCCAGCAGCGAAGGGCAAGGTGGGGCATGAGACTTTTCCTAGAGACCTTGTACGCTGACGACACCCCGGCGGGCAACGTCGAATTCATCGGCAACGACCACGCGAATACAGACCGACAGGAAAGGAAAATGTCTCACCAAACCTCCGGCCCAACCGCGGACACCCGGCCGGACGGGGCGGGGGATGCCGTGGTCGCCTGGGGGCTGGGACTCCGTCCGCTGGTCCCCTGGGGATACTGGATTCCGCACTGTTCAAGCGGGTGGGAGAGGCTACCTTCAGGAAGATGGTTGAGCCGGCATCGCAGACAAATCCGTACGCACTACCCCCCGCGGTGGTGGCGATATTATTCGCCAGCCTGGCGGGCGGGATTGCTCCCGGGGTGTTCATGACCATGACCGCCGCACCGGGCGGCCGCGGTTCGCCACTCTACGGATTGCTCCTGCCCTGGACGGTGCTGCCGTTCATGCTGGCGCTGGCCGGGGGTTGGCGGGCGGGGTTGCATCCGTATGGCAAAACCCTGGCGGTGGCGACGGTGGTGGCCGGCGCCGGGGGGGTGGCGGGTTATTTTTACGGTTTGCTGGTCCATCCGGATGGAGCGCAGAATGTGCAATTATTCAAATGGATTCCCGCGGTGCAGCTGCTTTTGATTCTGCGACTGGCTCTGCGCGCCTGGCGGGTGGGAAAGGTTGCGAAGACCTGATTGAAAGAATTCGACCGATCCAGCGCGGAAATTCCGCACGAGGGCACGGAGAAATCTGTACCGACCCTGCGCGCCGCCGCCGCTGTTTCCCCCACCCTGGGTCTGGTGAAGCCGGAACCTGTGGTTGCCGGGGAGACGACGGCCACGACCGCCTTCCTCGACGTTTCTGTGGCAGGGCCGGCCGCCCGCGATCCGGCCTGGCGGATGGCGCCGTCGGCCACGCCGTCGCGGGTTCGTGCCCACCAGGTGCCTGGGGCGGTCTTTGAGCGGGTGGTGGTGGATGGGAAGTTTTTTCGTGCCGGCCGGGTGAAATTCCATCCCAAGGGCGTGACCTACGGCCCGTTTGCCCCGCATGCACCGGGTGAATATTTCAGGAACCCGGAAACGACGCGCACTGACTTCCAATTGATTCGAACTCTGGGCGCGAATCTGCTCCGGGTCTATTACGTGCCACCCCGCTGGTTCCTGGATCTCGCCCTGGAATTCGGGCTGCGGGTGCTGGTGGACATTCCCTGGAACAAGCACCTGTGCTTCCTCGATGACCCCGCCTCACGTGACGGCGCCCTTCGGGACGTTGCGGCCGGGGCCGGGGCGTGTGCCTCGCATCCGGCGGTGTTTGCGCTGTGTGTGGTCAATGAAGTTCCGGCGGACATCGTGCGCTGGAGTGGCGATGCGGCGGTGGCGGCTTTCATCGATGAACTGGTACGGGTGGCGAAGTCAGTGGATCCGGCCCTTCTGTGCACTTTCGGTAATTTCCCGCCCACCGAATTCCTCAGCCCGGAGAACGTCGACTTTTTCTGCTTTAATATCTATCTGCATGAGCGGCGGCCGTATGAGAATTATCTGGCGCGGCTGCAGATGCTGGCCAACACCAAGCCGCTGGTTCTGGGGGAGGTGGGGATTGACAGCCGGAATGAGGGACTCGCGCGGCAGGCGGAAATTGTCGGCTGGAAAATCGAGGGCGCCTTTCGGGCCGGGTTGGCCGGGGTGATCGTCTATAGTTTCACCGATGAGTGGTACAAGGAGAACCGCCAGATTGCCGAATGGGAATTCGGGCTGACCACCCGGTTGCGCGAACCGAAGCCGGCCTTCAGCATCGTCCGCGACCTCTATGCCATCGCGCCCTATTTCCCGTTGCCGTCGGCGCCGCGCGTGTCGGTCGTCATCGCCACTTATAACGGGGCGTCAACGCTGAAGTGCTGCCTCGATTCCCTGCTGGTGCTCAATTATCCGGACTATGAGGTGATTCTCGTCGATGATGGATCCACGGATACCACCCAGTTGATTGCCGGGCAGTATCCCACGATGCGAAATCTGCGGCATGCCCAAAATCTGGGGCTTTCCGTCGCCCGGAATACCGGCATTGATGCGGCCGCGGGCGAGATTGTGGCGTTTACGGATTCCGACTGCCGTGCGGATGAGGACTGGCTGTATTATTTGGTGGGCGACCTTCTGAGTTCCCGTTTCACGGGGATGGGCGGGCACAATTTTCTGCCGCCGGACGACGCCCCGACCGCGGCGTGTGTCATGGCGTCGCCGGGGGGGCCGGCGCATGTGATGCTCACCGACCGTGTCGCCGAGCACATTCCGGGCTGCAACAGGGCGTTTTACCGCTGGGCCCTGCTGCTGATCG
>JAYTHD010000062.1:0-9506 GCA_043732975.1 Verrucomicrobiota bacterium | reverse complement strand
CCGCTACTGCACTTCACCTGACGGATACGTTCGAACGGCGGAAAAAGCAAGCCCGCGAGAGTGTCTCGCGGGCCCTTCAAATCACTGCCGTTGCACCGTACCGTCAGGCCATCCAGCGTCGACGGAGGGCGAGACCCACCAACCCGGCGAATACCGCCACGCTCGGGACCGTTTCGGGGACTGGGGTATAGTTGAAGGAATCAATCCCCACATAATTCGAATTGGCGCCTGCGGGTCCCGCATCCGGCACCGTGTAGCGAAACGCCAGGCGGCCCGCCGTGGGGCCCCCCAGACCGGAAATCATCCCGCCGAATTGTGTCCAATTCTCCGGGTAGTTCCCATTGAGCGCCGGGTTGATCGTCTGTTCGAGATTCAAAAAGTCGCCGACGGAAACATCCGTGTTACCGACATTGACGCTGGCGCCGGCCGTGCTCAGTCGTACTTCCAACCGATCGGGGAAGTCGTTACCCTGAATTGGAACCCGGGTATAAAAAGAGTACGTGTCGCCATTATGCAGCGTGATGACCGGCGAGATCAACCAGGTACTGATGGTTCCCGGACTCTGCGAGTTGTTGAAATTCATCGCGAGATATCCATCGCCCGCCTGGGCGGTGAAGACCAAGTTGTTGCCCTGGAATATTCCAGTGCTGCCAAGCGGGCTGCTTCTCAGGGCACCGACCCAACCAGAACCCGTCACGTTGGCATCCGTGGCTGGCGGCGATAAATCCGTAATGACATCGAAGCTCTCGGATTGTGCCTGCGCTGATGCCGCGGCGACCAGCCCAAGCGCCAGTAACCGTGAAAGTTGAAACAACGCCCGGCTAGTACCGGAGCTTTTTAGCGGGAAGTTCATTTTTGTTACCTGTGTTGCAAAGCATGGGTAGAACCGTGGTTTTTTGTGGTCAACATTATCCGTTTGGGGAAGTGCGTCTATCGGCGGGGGCCCATGCAGGTAAGCCGAGCGGGTGTCAGAGCCTGCTCGCAGGGTTCCAGGCAGTGGAAATGATTCCTCCCACTCGGGTGATGGGCAAGGGGTCCAACAGTCAGATTTGGCTTCCATGGAAGAGATCGAAACGCTGCGGGTTGGGTCGGCAACGGACTCCGCAAAGACCGCCACGGAGTTCGTCCGTCAGTATGCGCCTTTCATTCACGGGTCCGCGCGACGGCAGGGAGTCAGTGAAACGGGAGCGGCTCAAATTACGGAAGCCGCGTTTCTGGCATTTTCAACTCGCATTCGCAGAAGTCGGGCCTCGTTCAGTGTTCCCGATTGGCTCTTCCGATTTACGCGGCACGCCGCCCGGCGCCTCGTCAAAAAGGAGAAGCGTTTGGCGCCGCCTGTCCGCTCAGGTTCGGGTGAGAAGCGGGACGCCGACCCGTCCATCGACGCGCTATGGGCCGCCTGTGTGCCTCGCTTGGATCGCAGCATCGCAAAAGCTGCCGCGCAAGCAGCGGGAGGTCCTGCTCCCACGACTCCTGCTTCAACGGGGTTCCTGCGAGGTGGCGTCATCGCTTGGAATTGCGGAACGCCAAGTCGATAGACGATTTTCAAAAGGGATTCGTCGAATCCTCAAAACGCTGAACCAGCGTTACCAGGGGTTGACGCTCGATCGATTGTCCCGGTTGATTCACCCCCCGACGGCGACGGAGCCATCCACCACACCACCGTCCGCCGTACTGATGGGTCTCTTGGCCGAAGGCGTTGGCGAACTCCCAACGGAGACGCGATTGCTCGCTTCAAAGGCGTCGAGATCGGTCGCCTGGGAAACGCCGTTTCGCTGGTTCCGGCGGGTTCTATGGACGTTCGGCGGCTTGGCGACAGCGATGGCGATTCTCGCGACCGTCGTTGTCACCGGTTGGCGGGACGGATGGCTTCAGATCTGGGTGATGAACCGAATGATGGAGGCGCAGGCCAAGGGCGATCCGCCGATGCCCTGGCCGCCCCGGGGCGAATACCGGCCCTGGTCCGAGAATCCGGCGAATCCGCATCTGTCCGCGGTCGGACTCCTCTCGGCCGATGAGATCTACCGTCCGACCAACATTTGGGATGTTCATCTCCTATTCGCGACCAACGGTTGGAAAGACCTCGGTCCGTTGAAGGTTCCCACCCGGGGGTTTATCCGGGCCGACGGAACGATGGACCTCCGGAATCCCAAGGCCAGGCGAAGCGGGCTTTCGGGCGCCATGGGGCTGGATTTTCCGTGGTCGAAGGCCGACATCGATTTTGCGGGGGTGCCCTTGACCAATGTCGCGACCCGATTCAAAGGCAACGGAACCTACCTCGGCGGTGCGCATGGCTGGAAGCGACCGTTCAAGATTCAACTCAGCAAAAATGAAAAGGGGACATCGATCGCCGGATTGGAGACGCTTAATTTTGGCAATCTGAGTGCCGACAATTCGCAGCTCGCCGACGCGCTGGCATACGAGTATTTCCGCGAAATCGGAGTGCCGGCCTCACGAACGGCCTACGCGTTTCTGACGCTGACCGTCGCCGGAGAATTCGAGAAGCGGCCGCTGGGCCTCTACGTCATGGTGGAAAACCTGGACGCCAAGGTGTTGGAAAGACTCTTGGGCGCCAAAAAGGGATCCTTGCTGAAGCCGGTCACGACGTCCCTGTTTAAAGACCTGGGTGACGACTGGGAAGACTACAAGCCCGTCTACGATCCCAAAACCAAAGTCAGCAAGGCGCATCAGCATCAAATCATTCAATTCTCCAAACTGCTCACCCACGCCCCTGACGGAGAATTTGACGCCAAGGTTGGTGATTTTCTCGATCTCGAAGAAATCGCACGGGTTCTGGCGGGCCTGGTCCTGCAGTCCAGTTACGATGGTTTGCTGAGCAACGGCCAAAACTTTTATCTCTATGTCCATCCGCGCACCGACACGATCGGAATTATTCCGTGGGACCTCGATCATTCCTGGGGTGAAATCCCCATGGTTGGAACGATGAAGGACCGCGAAGAGGCCAGCATTTTTCATGCCTGGGCCGGAGAAATGCGGCTCTGGGAGCGGCTGATGGGCAACGCCGAATTCCAGCGCATCTATCGCGCCGAGATCGAACGCCAGTTGCAGACGGTGTTTATTCCCGAACGATTGAGTCGACGCCTGGACGAGCTGGCGGCCGCCATTCGGCCCGCCGTTCAACAAGAGTCGCCCGAACGATTGGAGCGCTTCGAAAAGGCGTTGGCCAACGACCCATCCCCTCAGACCGAACTTTCCGGCAATCCCTTTGACGCGGACAAGCCTGTCTTCCGGCTCAAGCGATTCTTCCGGGCCCGCGCGATTGCTGTCCGAAGCCAGCTCGATGGGAAATCGGAAGGAAAGCGGCTTTCGCTCCAACGCATGGACAGCAAGGGTCGGGAAAGAATCAATTGATCATTTGGCGGGAGCCTCTTCAACGGGCAGGAGTTGCTTTCTCGACACTCCGCGGAAAATCAGTAACCAGTTTTTGGCCGGGGAGATTCCGTTGCGCCGCCCGCCGGGGGAGTGACGCCGGCGGCGAGCATCGCCTTTTGCACCGCGACAATCGTCTCGGCGGACGGCTTGAAGTTTCCGGGGCGGTGGCCTTCCGCAATCGCCAGCGGCGTCCATCCCAGTTGGTTCTTCCGGTTCCAGAGTTCGACCTTGGCGCCATGGTCCGCGAGGAACTGCACCGCCTTCGGAAGATTTTTCAGGGCCGCGGCATGCATGGCGGTTTCGCCGTTGGCATCGACCGCGTTCACATCGGCACCGAGCTTCAACAGCAGTTCCGCCGCCTGGAGCACTTCCGTCTCATCGCCCGCAACCTCGTTGGCCGCGTCGGAACCGACATGGATGCCGCAGGCGACCAGCAGCGGCGTGCATTGGTCGGCGTTGGGGATCGAAGGGTCCGCTCCCAGTTCGAGCAGCAGTTTCATATAGGCGACATCGGCCGTTGCGGAAGCCATGAGGAAAGGAGTCGCGCCCTTCCGGTTGAACTGGCCGGCACCTCCCTTGCCGGCGGCCAGACGCGCGTTCACCTCCGCCCCCCGCTTCACGAGCTCCCGGATCATTTTCAGGCTGTTGAGCGGTCCCAGTTCGGCCGGCGGCGGGGCACCGTTGTCCTCGCCGCGTGGCGGCTTGCGCACCCAGGTCATCACGTGCAACGGGGTGAAGCCGGTCCGTTGGTCGTTGGGGTCCGCGCCGGCTTCGAGCAGTACCCGTGCGAGTTCATAATGGCCGTTCTCGAGGGCGAGAATCAGCGCGCTGGTTCCGCCGACCGGCCCTTTGCCGGCGGGTTTACGCGGCTGCATGGCCTCGTTCACGTCCGCTCCGGCCCGCAACAGGACGCGCACCACGTCCGTCCGGCCCCCGCGCGCCGCGAAGAACCACGGCGTGAAGCCGGAGTCGGGCAGCGGCGTGCGAAAGTCGGCGCCGGCCTGGAGCAGCAATTCAACCACTTCCGCCTGGCCATCCGCCGCCGCCCACATTAGCGCGGTCTGGCCACGGCGCTCCTGCGCATCGACCTTGGCTCCGTGCGCGAGCAGTGCCTTCACCGGCCCCGGCTTGCCGGTGCGGGCGGCGGTCATGAGGACGGTTTCGCCGCCGCGGACGCCGGTGTTCGGATCCGCCCCGCGGTCGAGCAGGAATTCCACCATCGCGGTGCTCCCGTTCTGGCAGGCCAGCGAAAGGGGCGTGACGCCGAAGTGGTTCGTCACCGCCACGCGGGCGGCCGCGAGCAACTCGGCGGTTTCGAGGTCATCCCGATGTGCGGCCCAATGCAGAGCGGTCATGCCGTCCGTCTGCGGCGCATTCACGTCGGCGTGCTGTAGGAGCAGCGCGCGGATGGCGGCACGGTCCGATTTTTCGGCGGCGTCGGCCAGAGGCGACCCGGCGGCGATCCCGGTCCCTGGCGCCATGAGGAGAATCGCCAGGACCACCGCCGAAACGGAGAGCCGGCCGGCGCCAGCGGTCCGCCAGCCTCTGGCGTCGTCAGCCACACCCGCAGCTCTGATCTTCATCCGGGCCAGGCTCGTCTCCGTCATTTTCCAAGGGCCTCCAAGAGGCGGATGAGGTTCGTCGTGTGCTGTTCCCGGGCAACCGCCAGGGCCGTGTTTCCCAGCGCATTCGTCCAGCGGAAATCAATTCCCTGTCGCAGCAAAATCCCGACGAGAAAACGAGATGTGGCGGCAGCTCTCATTCGCGAAAAACCTCCGTCTCCGGTCCAAACGGATCACACCCCCAGCGGCTTGAACAACCCGTCCACCTGGCCGTTGCTGTCGGCGAAGGAGTCGAGGCGGACGCCGACCTTGTCGAGCAGGGTCAGGTGGAGATTCGCGAGCGGAGTGGGCTTCGCATACTTGAGGTGGCGTCCGCCCTTCATGCCGCCCGCCGCGCCGCCGGCGACAATGATCGGGAGGTTGGTGTGGTCGTGGATGTTCGGATTGCCGATGCCGCTGCCATAGAGGTAGAGCGAATGATCGAGCAGGGTGCCGTTGCCCTCGTTGGTGGCCTTCAACTTCCCGAGGAACTCGGCGAAGAGCGACACGTGGAAGGCGTTGATCTTCGACATGCGCTCGATCTTCGCGGGATCGTTGCCGTGATGCGAAAGCGGGTGGTGGGGATCGGACACGCCGATCTCGGGATAGGTGCGGTTGCTGGTCTCGCGGGCGAGCTGGAAGGTGATGACGCGCGTCACGTCTCCCTGCAGGGCGAGCACCTGCAGATCGAACATCAGCCGCGCGTGGTCGGCATAGGCGGCGGGCACGCCGACGGGACGATCAAGATCCGGCAACGGATTGTCCTTTGTGTCGGCCTCGGCCTTTTGGATGCGGCGTTCGACTTCGCGGACGGTCTCCAAGTACTGGGAAATTTTCGCGCGGTCGCCCGGACCGAGTTCGCGTTTCAGCCGGGCGAGATCCTCCGTGAACGAGTCGAGCAGGCTGGCACGTTTCTTCAGCGCGGCGCGGCGTTCGGCCCGGTTGCCGCCTTCGCCGAACAGGCTCTCAAAGACGATCCGCGGGTGCGCCTCGGCCGGCAGCGGCGTCGTGGGCGACGACCACGAGAGGTTGTTTTGATAGGCACAGGCGTAGCCGTTGTCGCACTGGCCGACAACCTGGAGGTGATCCATCGCGAGTTCGAGCGACGGCAACTGCGTCGTCTGACCGATTCGTTGGGCGGCGATCTGGTCGACCGTCGTGCCCAGATAATAGTCCGTACTCTCCGTCAGTTTCGCCTTCGCGGCGCTGAGGAAGGCGGAGTTGGAAGTGGCGTGGCTTCCCGGGTAGGCGTTCTGCAGTTCCAGATTGGAGATGATGGAGACCCGGTCCCGCACGGGCGCGAGCGAACGGAGGATGGGCGACAGTTCGTCGAGCGTGTCGCCGGGCGGTGTCCAGCGTGAATTGTCACAGCCCATCGGCATGAAGACAAAGCCGAGCCGCCGCACGGGTTGGGCGGCGGTCTGCGCCAGCGGGGTTGCGGCGGGCACCATCGATTCGAGCAGCGGCAAGGCCATTGTGGCTCCCACTCCGCGCAGAAACGTCCGGCGTCGCATGAACTTCTTCGTGATGAAACTCATTGGGTTTTCCTCAGGGTGAACGGGGTGCTGTTGACAATGCCAAGGAGGACCGAGGAGAAGCGATATCCGTCGGCCCGGGCGTCGTGAACGATCTTGCGGACCGCTGGTGCATCGTACGTTTCGATCCCGCGGCCCAATGCGAAGGTGAGCAGCTTCTCGGTCATCGTTCCGACAAAAAGCTCCGGATGCTTCCGCAGTCCGGCTTCGAGGCCGGCGACGCCGGTGAACGTGCTGCCATCGGGAAATCCGCCGCTGGCATCGACGGGCACACCGTCTTCGGCCACTCGCCAACGACCGATGGCGTCGAAGTTTTCGAGGGAAAAACCGACCGGATCCATCAGGTTGTGGCAACGCGCGCAAGCGGCGTTGGCGCGGTGTTCGGCGAGGCGGGCGCGCATCGGCAGTGCGTCGGAGACGGTGTTTTCCTTCAGGGTGGGAACGTTGGCGGGCGGCGGCGGCGGCGGGGTTCCCAGAAGGTTGCCGAGGATCCAGTGCCCGCGGATCACCGGTGACGTGCGGGTGGCGTAGGACGTGACGGTGAGGACGCTGCCCTGCCGGAGTAATCCGCCGCGGTGACTGTCGGGCGCGAGCGCGACGCGGCGGAACTGGCTGCCGTAGACGTTGGGAATTCCGTAGTGCTTCGCGAGTCGCTCGTTCAGGAACGTGTAATCGGCCTGGAGCAGATCCAGGACGTTGCGATCTTCCCGCAGCACGGTTTCGAAGTGGAGCTCCGTTTCGCGGCGGAAGGCTTCGCGCAGGTTGTCGTCGAAGTCCGGGAAGAGCCGGAGATCCGGCGTGAAGGAATCCAGGTTCCGCAAGTAGAGCCATTGCGCGGCGAAGTTCTCGACCAGGCTGCCCGCCCGAGGATCGGCCAGCATCCGGCGCACCTGGGTCTCCAGCACCTTCGGCCGATGCAGTTCACCGCGTTCGGCGGCGGCGAGAAGTTCTCCGTCGGGAAGGCTGCTCCAGAGGAAGAACGACAGGCGCGAGGCGAGCGCCACATCGGTGATCCGATAGACGGTCGCCGGCGCCATGGCGGGGGGATCGCGCTCGATCCGGAAGAGGAACTCGGGACTGACGAGCACCGAGCTCACGGCCGAGGAAATGCCGGCCTCAAAACCATTCTCCGCCCGGGCCTCACGGTAGAATTCCAGCGGCCTGGTCAGATCGGCGCCCGTGATCGGACGCCGGTAGGCCTTCCGGACGAAGGCCGACAGGATTCGCTCGGCGCAGGCATCCTCTTCGACGGGCTTCGTCGGATAACTCACGAAGATCCTTCGGCGGCTCAAAGTGTCACCGGCTTCCCGGGAATCGTAGGGACCGGTAATCGAGATCTGGTAGATCGCGGGCGAGAGCCGCGGATGCCGGTGCATGTTGTAGCGGGCCTGATAGGGCTCGCGTTTCGTCTCCACCAGCGACGAGGGATTCTTGAGGAACGTCACACCGACCTCGTGTGCGCCGGCCTTGACGGCCAGGCGGGCCTTCAGATGCGCATCCACCTTCTCGAAGTTCCGGTCGAGCTGGGGTGGTGCCACCGTGAATTCCGCAGCCGTCGCCCGGTCCAGCAGGACTTCGAGTTCATGGGATTCACGCAGGCCCTCGACCTCTTCGTTGCGGTCGCGGGTCAGGCGGACCTGGACCTCATACTCGCCATCCCGGGGAAACGTGTGGCGGATCAGCGTTCCCCCGCGCGTGCCGGGCGGGAGACCTTCAACAGGCTCCTCCTGCGTGCGGTCCGGCTTGAGGCGATAGGTGTCGCCGTTCGGTTTGTTAACGGGCGCGCCCACGGCGAGGCGGCTGATCTTTTCGGCGGCGGAAAGGTAGCGGTTCAGCAAGGTCGGCGAGAGATCGCCGACGGTCACATTGTCGAAGCCGTGGCTCGCGTCATCCTTCGGCAGCAACGCCGCCGCATCGATCTCGAGCCCGAGCAGGTCGCGGATCACGTTCCGGTACTCCGTGCGGTTGAGCCGGCGAAACGTGTCCGTGCGGCCGGGGTCCGGATTCGTTGCCGCTGCCTGGTCGAGTGACGAACCCAGGGTCGCCACCAGACTCTCATAACCCGGTTCCGACGGCCGGTCTTTGCCGATGGGCGGCATCTGGCGCGCCGCGAGCTTGCGGACAACGCGTTCCCAGTCGGCGGAATGCGAAGGCAGATCGTCCGCGAGGATCTTCCCGAGGTCGAGGCTCCCCTTCCTGAGCTCGCCGTCATGACAATCGAGGCAATACTGGGCGACCGCGGATTTCACGTGGAGCGGAAGGGGAGCGGCATTCGCTGAAGTCGCGAGAGTGACCATCGCCCAAGCCCATGGACCGGCCAGCCCGGAGAGGGCTGCGGAAGACCCGCTTCGACCATTGGGAATGGGCCGCGTCACAGTGTCGGGGACGATGGCTCTCCAGCCGCGATGGAACAAGGGCTAAGTGTTAAGCCGCAACCAAGCAGCTGAAAAGGGTGGGAACCACGGGTGAGAGGCAATGGCGAGGCAATGGGGCGGGCAATGGGGTCAAACATTGATTATTGACCGTGTGACTTCAGTCGGCGGGGGCACGCCGCCAAATTCGTGCCTTCCTCCGCCCGGCGCCAGAAACGACGAATCCCCTGCCCCGCCGCCGCATACGTCAACCCTGGCACCTCCCGCACCACCTCCACCGACCGCCAACCGGGAAGCCGCGTATGCGATCGAATTCAATTGGGCACATCGGCGGCGGGGCGACATCATTGTAGGATCCGCGGTGGAGATGAATTCATGACGCACGGACCGGCGATGAGGCCGCCTTTTCAGGTCGCCGCATGGCGTGGCGTGCAGACCGAAAAACCAGGGCGTTTCCTCGGGATGACCTCGGAGCGGGCTCCGGCCTACTTTCCCGTGATCTCCACTTGAACTCCCTGGGTCATCGCCGGGTTGAGGAACAGGGCCCGCTTGCCCTGGGTGCCTTGATGGGGCTTGGGGGCGACCGTCCAACCCGTTTTCAGGAA
>JAYTHD010000061.1:0-5111 GCA_043732975.1 Verrucomicrobiota bacterium | reverse complement strand
CACGATGCCATCACCGCCGCGCTGGCCCGAAATGCCCGCTGGTTGTTCATCGACACCGCGGGCCGGCTGCACACCAAAAACAATCTCATGGCCGAATTGCAAAAGGTGCACCGCGTCATGGATCGCAAATTGCCCGGGGCGCCGCATGAAACGCTGCTGATCCTCGACGGCTCCACCGGCATGAACGCACTGGTTCAAGCCCGGGAATTTCACAAGGCGGTCAAGCTGACGGGCCTGGTCATCACCAAGCTCGATGGCACCAGCAAAGGCGGCGCCGTGGTGGCCATTCAGCGCGAACTCGGCATTCCGGTGAAATTCATCGGCGTGGGGGAGCAGCCCGACGACCTGCAGCCGTTTGATGCGCGGGAATTCGCGGACGCCTTTTTTGAAACGCGTTGACGCCAAGCGGCACGAAAAATCACGGAACCGGCAATGAGTGACCCAGGTCACGAAGCGTTCATGGCCCTGGCCCTCCGCCTGGCGGCGAGAGCCCGGGGGGCGACCACTCCGAATCCCCTGGTGGGCGCCGTTCTGGTGCGGCGCGGCGAGATCCTTGGCCGTGGCATTCACCGTCGCGCCGGGGGCCCGCATGCGGAGATCGAAGCCTTGCGGGACGCACAATCGCAGGGACACCGCACCCGGGGAGCCACGCTCTACGTGACCCTGGAACCCTGCTGTACCCACGGCCGTACCCCGCCCTGCACCGACGCCATTCTCGATGCGGGCATCCGTCGCGTGATTGTCGCTGCCACCGATCCCAACCCGCGGCACGCCGGCCGGGGATTGGACCTCCTGCGGAAGGGCGGCGTGATTGTCGAGGCCGGTGTCCTCGACGCCGAGGCGACGCAGCTCAACGAGATTTTCAATCACTGGATTGTCACGCAGACCCCCTTCGTCACGCTGAAAATTGCCCAGACCCTCGACGGCAAGATCGCCACGGCCGACGGTGACTCCCAATGGGTCACCGGAGTGACGTCGCGCCGCGAAGCCCAACGATTGCGTCGGACGCACGACGGCATTTTGGTGGGCATTGAAACCCTCTTGCAGGACGATCCGGCACTCACCGTTCGGTGGACGGGCAAGACCGGTTGTCCGCGACGTTTCATTCTCGATACCCGGGCGCGAACGCCGTTGCATTCCCAAGTGGTGACCGATGCGTTTGCGCACCAAACCACCCTCGTGGTCGGGCCCGCCGCCCCCGCACGCCGGGTGGCGACCCTCGCCCGTCGCGTGCGAATCCTCACCGCCCCCTTGAAAAACTCACGGATCGATCTGGCGTGGCTGATGCACGCCCTGGGACATCCCACCTCTTCGACACCGCCCTTGACCAGTCTGCTGGTGGAGGGCGGCGGTGAAGTCCATGCCTCGTTTCTGGAAGCCAGGCTCGCGCACCGCTTCACCACCTTTCTGGCCCCCAAAGTTTTGGGCGGTCGAAATGCACGGCGCTCCGTCGGTGGCCAGGGTTTCTCCTCCCTCGAGACCTGCCCGCGGCTGATCGACGTCGAATCCCGCCGCTTCGGTCCGGACCTGATGTTTACCGGCCGGATCGAGTATCCCATGGAAAATCCCTCACCGAACTGAATCCGCCGACCGCACCGATCACATCAACCCGACGCCATGTTTACCGGACTTATTGAAGAGACAGGCCGCATCACCCGGATTGAGCCCACGCCCACGGGCATTCGCCTCGTCGTCCTGGGGAAGATTTGCGCCGAAGGCACGCGTCCCGGAGACAGCATTGCCGTCGACGGAGCCTGCCTGACTGCCGTCAAATGCCAGCGCGCTCGCACGGGAACTTCGCTGCATTTTGATCTCCTCCAGGAAACCTGGCGCCGGACGCGCCTGCCGTCGGCCAAAGTGGGCGATTCTGTGAATCTTGAACGCGCCCTCGCAGCCGGGGCGCGACTGGGCGGACATTTCGTGACCGGCCACGTGGATGACGTCGGCCGCATCACCCGGTGGGAACCGTCGGGCAAGGACCACGTTCTGGAGATCACCGTGCCGGCGGAATTGCGCTCCAGCTTTGTCCCCAAAGGCAGCGTGACGGTGGATGGCATCAGCCTGACGGTGGCGGATGTCCTGCCGCACGGCTTTCGCGCCTGGATCATTCCCCACACCTACTCCGCTACCGCTTTGCGGGAGCGCAGGGTGGGCGACGCGGTGAATCTGGAAACCGATTTGCTCGGCAAATATGTCACCCGCTTCCTGGATCTGCGCAATCCACCGCCGGCCCGGCGGACGCCCGGAACGCGCCGTGACTGAGCGCTCCGCTCCGATACGGAGTCCGGCGACGGGTCCCATTTCGACCATTCCAAATTCGTCCCTGCTTTGAATCCGGGGATCTGCTAACGTTGCTTTTATGGCGGAAGAAATTCAATTTGACCGGGCCGACTTTGCCACGCCGCGTGCCTTGGTGTGTCGGGCGTGTCAGGCACCGATTCCGGTCGAATACTACGCAGCCAACGGCCAGGTCTTTTGTGCCCACTGCGCGGAGGCCCTGCGGCAGCAACTGTCGGGTCCGGACCTCAGTGTGTCCCGGCTCGGCCAGGCGCTTCTTCTCGGCCTCGCCGCCGCGATCGCCGGAGCGGCGGTTTATGCTGCCGTGATGATCTATGCGCACAGCGAGTGGGCTTTGATTTCCATTGCCATCGGCTGGCTGGTCGGCCGCGCCGTGCGCTTGGGGACGGACAATCGCGGGGGATGGCCCTATCAAGTGATGTCGGCACTGCTGACCTATACTTCGATCTGCGCCGCCTACGCGGCCGGTGTCTGGTACGGGGCCGGAACTCTGTCCGGGGCCCAACTTGGCAAATTGGCCGTGATGATGTTCGGCATGCCGTTCATGGGTGGTTTCGAAAACATCATCGGCTGGGTGATCATTGCCTTTGGTGTCTGGCAGGCTTGGAAGATCAATGCGCCGGCCCGTCTCGTCATCACCGGTCCCCACGCCCTCGGCACGGGACCGCAAACGAGCCCCACCGTCCGCGCCTGAGCGAGTGAGCACGTGTCGTGATTGCGGAACGGAACTCGCGGCGCAACTCCTGGCTTGTCCGGCCTGCGGTGCCCTGATTTTCGCGGACGAGTTGAAGCGGCTCGCGCTGGCCGCCGAGCAGGCGCCGACCCCGGTGGCGGCGCTCCAATTCTGGCGTCAGGCTTACGCACTGCTGCCCCAGGGCTCGCGTCAGCAGGCGATCGTGACCCGAAAAATCCACGCGCTCGTGCCGGAAGCGGAACGGGCCAGCCACGCTTCCTCAGGCGGTTCCAAATGGGGCAAGGTAACGGCCGGCGCGGGTGTCGTCGGCGTGTTCCTGGCGAAGTTCAAATTTCTGATCCTCTTCATCTTCACCAAGGCCAAACTGCTGCTGCTCGGTTTGACGAAGGCGAGCACCGTGTTGTCGATGCTCCTGACCTTCGGCGTCTATTGGAGCCTCTGGGGTTGGAAATTCGCGGCCGGAATCATCCTCTCCATCTACGTCCATGAAATGGGTCACGTGGCGATGCTCATGCGCCTGGGGATCAAGGCAAGTGCGCCCATGTTCATTCCCGGATTCGGTGCCGTCGTGCGGTTGCGGGAGGTCCTGCCCACGGCGCGGGAAGATGCGCGGGTCGGCCTGGCCGGACCGATCTGGGGTCCTCGGTGCCGCCCTCGCCGCCTGGGGCCTGTCTGCGGCCCTGGACTCGCCGATGCTTACCGCGATCGCTCAGATCGGCGCGTGGATCAATCTCTTCAACCTGACGCCGGTCTGGCAACTCGACGGCGCCCGCGGTTGGCGGGCCTTCTCCAAGCAACAACGCTGGCTGGCCACCCTCGCCGTCCTCGCCGCGCTGCTGCTTTCCCCGGGGCACGGCGATGGCGTCCTCGTGATTGTCTTCCTCGGCTCACTCTACCAACTCTTCGCCTCGACCGCCGCACCGGATCCCGATCATCGCGCCCTGGCCGAATACGTCATTCTCCTCGCCGCCTTGACGGCGCTTACAGGGTTGCCCGTGACGACGGCTTGAGCGGATCGCCGCATGGGCGACGCCCAACGCGCCACGAAAGACCCGCCGCGGAAATATCTCCGCTCCGGCCTGTTCATCGACCCAAAACCTGACCAGATTCAGCCGGTTCCGATGCTGCATCGACATACGATTTCTGAACTCACCGGGCGACTGCGCTCCCGGGAGGTTTCCGCCCGCGAAGCCCTCCAGGCGTGCCTCACGCAGATCGACCGCGTGGATTCGCAGGTGAAAGCCTTCCTTTCCCTGGACCGCGTCGACGCCCTGGCCCAGGCCGACGCGGCCGATCACGATCTCACCGCCGGCTTCAGCCCGCAACAGAAGCCGCTCTTGGGCGTTCCCATCGCGCTGAAGGATGTCCTGGCCCATCGCGGCCAGCCGTTGAATTGCGGTTCAAAAATCCTCGGCAATTTCCGGTCGCCCTATGACGCCACGGTGGTTTCCCGGTTGAAAGAGGCCGGGGCAATTGTGTTCGGACGATTGAACATGGACGAATTCGCCATGGGCAGCTCCACGGAAAACTCGGCTTTCTGGACCTCGTTGAACCCCTGGGACACCCAGCGGATTCCGGGCGGTAGTTCAGGAGGTTGTGCCGTGGCGGTGTCGTCGAATGAAGCCTTTGCCACCATCGGCTCGGACACCGGCGGCTCCATTCGCCAACCCGCGGCGCTCTGCGGCTGCGTGGGCCTCAAACCCACCTACGGCCTGGTCTCGCGTTTCGGCCTCGTGGCCTTTGCCAGTTCCCTCGATCAGATCGGTCCGTTCACCAAGGATGTCACCGACTCCGCGACCTTGATGAAGGTCCTCGCGGGGCATGATCCCAAGGATTCCACCAGTATTCCCCAACCGGTCCCCGACTATGCCAGCGCCTTGGGAGGGACTTCGCTCAAGGGCCTGCGCATCGGCGTGGTGAAGGAGTTTCAAATCGGGGGCTTGGATCCGGCGGTCAAGGCCGCCACCGATGCGGCAATCAAGCAACTCCAGAATCTGGGGGCGGAAATTGTCGATGTGAGTCTGCCCCACAGTGATTACGCCGCGGCGACCTATTATATCATCGCCCCGGCAGAGGCTTCAGCGAACCTGGCGCGCTTTGACGGAATTCGCTATGGCGC
>JAYTHD010000060.1:0-11468 GCA_043732975.1 Verrucomicrobiota bacterium | reverse complement strand
TCCATCAGGCCGGTGGCGGCGGCGTGGATGCTGGCGCATTGGGCCAGTGTCCGGGATAAAAACGTGATCCGTTGCTGCTGTCGCGGATCGGTCTGATCGATGGCTGAGGCTTCGTTCAGGAAGGGCTGCAGATCGGCCGGAGTATTCTCCGCCGGGTGCCAGCGCAGATCCTGGAGCCGGTCGCGAAAGGACTCGGGATGAATGCAACCGGAAGGCAGGGGCCAATTCCCGGGGACGGAGTCGAGCGGCGCGACAGCGAAGGTATCGCTGACGCAAACGCCCTGGATCCTCTCCGCGGGGTGGCTGGCGAACCAGCCCACGCAATGCACGCGCTTGCCGGCCTGCGAGACCATATTCCAGAGCGCCTTGCATCGTCGCGAACCGCTGCCGACCGGACGCAGACCGCTGCCATCGGGCTTCGGCTCCACAAAGCCGAGGACGCCATGTCGCCACGGCGCCTTGCCCGTGGCAATGCTGGTCCACAGCACCGGCGACAGACACGGTTGGAGCGTTGCCAGGCTGCCCGAGCTGCCACTCTGCAAAATCCGCGCCAGCGTCGGCAGGGCGCCTTGGGCAAGCATGGGCCGGATGACCTGCCAATCGGCCGCGTCCCAACCCACCACCAAGACTTTTGGATTCATGCCAGGAGCCGTCATCGGGAAGGTGCCCTCAGTTTTTCAACCAGCGGGCCAGCCAGCGGTGCACTTCCTGGTAAAACACGCGACTGTTTTCGCCTTTCTGGATCCAATGGTTTTCGTCGGGCCAGACGAGCAGCCGACTGGGCACCTGCTGCCGCTGGAGCAGGCTCCACATCTCCAGGGTGTTGTTCAAGGGGACGCGAAAATCATTTTCTCCGACCGAGAGCAACATGGGCGTCCGAAAATCACGAGCGTATGTGGCCGGGCTCTGCTCCAGCCAGGCCTGTGGTTTCTCCCAAAAGGGTGCGCCCATCATAAGTTCCCGATGATAGATGGCATCGCTGGAGGACCATTGGGCATAGAGACTCGCCAACCCGGCATGGCTGATAAGACACCGATACCGGGTCGTGGTCGCTTCCAGCCAGTTGGCCAGGTGACCGCCATAACTCGCACCCGCCGCCGCCTGTCGTGCGGCATCCAAAAAGCCGTAACGCGCGATGGCCGCATCGGCCGCCGCATTGAGATCATCCGCCGGGCCGCGCAGGGGATCGCCCAAAATATCCCGGGTGACCTGTTCGCCGTAGCCCGTCGATCCGACGTAATCCGTGAGCAGCACCACATACCCGGGCTGGGCCAGCAGGTGATAATTCCAGCGACGCGTGATGGCGTCGCGCCACATGCCCACGTGGCCACCGTGGATCAGGACCAGCAGGGGATATTTTCCGGTCTCCGAGAATCCCGGCGGCAAGGCGAGAAAGCTGTGAATGGGCCGACCGACCTTGTTGGTGAACCAGAATTCCCGAAGCGGTCCCCAGTCCAATTTCGCCGCCGATTCGACGTTAAAGGACGTCAGTCGCACCGACGCCGGCAACGTCAAAGCCGGATCCAGCCGGAACACTTCCCCCGGCCGATGCGCCGCTTCCCAGATGCCGAAGAGTTGCGTGCGATCCGCCTTCGGAGGAATGCGGAGGGATTGCCAGACGCCCCCGCTTTTCCCCGTCACCAAATGCGGTTCACCACCCGCCACCGGCAATGACCAGATGCGGAGGTATCCCGCATCCTCCGCCGTGAAAAAGAGCGTTCGACTGTCCGGAGCAAAGGCAAAGCCCGCCACCGAACGATCAAAGGTCGCCGTCAGACTTTTGATCTGTCCATCCCACGGCCAACGGACCACGGCAAGACGATCCAGGGCATAGTAGACGTTGCCGGCCGTCCCATTGGCGAGGAAGGCCAGTTGGCGGCCATCGGGGCTGAACGACGGGTTGGTATAATTATCATCCAGCGGCGTCAATCGCCGGGGTTCGTCGCCCGCCAGGTGCACCTGATAGAGACTCAGCACCGATTGCGCGTGAGCGGATTCATGGAAGGTGGTGGTGGCCGTGATGACGATGGATTGCGAATCCGGCGACCATTCCGGCTGCAGGGTGTCGCTCGCTCCCTCATCACCGACGCCGCGAAATCCGATTCCCGCCGCCAGTGCCGTGCCGGACAGCAGGTCGCGCGCCGGTGAGGATCCGTCACTCGGAACGATCCACACATGGGTTTGCTGATCATCCAGCCACTTGTCCCACCGGCGCACCGGAAAGCTCTCGTAGATGCGCACCTTCGATTTGGCCTTCGTCCGTTCGTCCTCGAGCAGCCTGTTGCCGGCGTCGTTGGTGGCGGAGCGAAAGGCCATGCCTTGGAACAGCAGCCAGCGTCCATCCGGGCTCCACTGCGGGGAACGCGCTCCGAGCGTGATCGGCGGCAGACGCCGCGCTTCCCCGCCCGCGAGATCGAGCACATACAGTTGGGCCGCCTCGTCTCCTTCCCTTCGGGCGCTAAAGGCAATCTGCCGTCCGTCCGGTGACCAGGTTGGATTGCTCTCTTTTCCCTTCGCCGAAGTCAAGCGCCGGGGCGGCGTCTGACCGTCGCTGGCCACCAGCCAGAGATCCGCGATTTCATCCTTGTGATCGTAGGCCGGTTCGGTAACCGGGACGACCACCCAGCGTCCATCCGGCGACGGCACCGGCGCGCCCACCTGCTTCAGGAGCCAGAGCGATTCATGAGTGATGGGTTGCCGGCCTTCCGCCCCGTTCAGTCCGAAGGCCAGCAGGAAACCGAGTAGCGAAGTCAAAACTCGACGCAGGCGAACGAATGGCCAACACATGGGGATCGACTGGAACCACTTCCCCTGCCCCGGGCAAGGAAATCCCGCGAAATGAATGGTCCCGTGACGCGCGGCGCGGCGCGCCAACGTCGGGTTCCGGTGGACGGTGCTGTTCAATCGGCTTCGACGGGTTAGGTTCGCCGGGTGTCCGAGAATTCTGGAGCGATTGTCGGCGGACCACAGGATGCGTTGGCATTGCTGGCCGCCCAGGTGTGTTTCGTTCCGGCCGCCCTGGTGCTCGTCCAAAGAGCGGGCGGTTTGCAACTCGAAGGCCAGGCCGGCCTGAACGCCGCGGAGCTGGCTGTGGCGGTGAAGCTGGCACAAAAGGTCCAGGCCGCCGCGGATTGGCTGGAACTGCGCGAACCGGTGGAGGGAGTTTCCGTGGGTCTCCGCTGGTTTACGGGTTGGAGCATACGAACCCGTTCTGGCAACGTCACCGGTGTGATCGCCGTTGCTGACCGGGTGCCCCGGCGACTCACCACCAGTCAGCGGGCCGGACTTCAGACCGTGGGGCATCAGGTCGGCTTGCAGGTGGATTTGGACCGCGAGTTGGCCCGCCAGTCCACCACGCTCCAGCAGACCGCCGCGGAACACCGGCGGGCCGCGGATGCCCTGCGCGATTCGGAGGCGTTTTATCAGACGCTGGTGGAATCGCTGCCGCAGAATATTTTCCGGAAGGATCTCAGCGGCCGTTTCACTTTTGTGAATGCCCAGTTCTGCGGAACGGTGGGTCGTCCCCGGGAGGAGATCCTGAACCACACGGATTTCGACCTCTTTTCCCGCGAGCAGGCGGCCAGGTTTCAAGCCGACGACCGCCGCATTCTGGAGACCGGAAAAACGCTGCGGGTAACCGAGGAAAACATCACGCCGGACGGCTTCACTCATTATTTCGAGGTGATCAAGACCCTCCTCTTCGACGCCTCGGGGCAGCCGGCAGGGATCCAGGGGATCTTCTGGGAAGTCACCCAGGAACGCCGGATCCAGGATGAACTCGCCCAGGAGCGTGAACTTCTGCGGGCGTTGCTCGCCAATGCGCCCGACGCCATTTATTTCAAGGACCGACAAAGCCGTCTCCTCCGTGCCAGCCGGGCCTTCGCCCGCAAGGTGGGATTGGACGATCCGGCGGCCCTGATCGGCAAGACGGATCACGATTTGTTCGATCACGCCCATGCCGACGCCGCCCGGGCGGACGAACAGCGGATCCTCGAGTCCGGTGAATCCATTGAGGGCAAGGCCGAACGGGAAATCAGCACCGACGGACAAGTCTCCTGGGTGCTGACCAGCAAGCTGCCCCTGCGCGATGCCACCGGCAAGATCGTGGGCACGTTCGGTCTTTCCCGGGACATCACGGCGTTGAAGCTGGCCCAGGAGAGTGCCGAACAGGCGGAGGAAAAATTCCGCAGCATCGTCTGGAACGCCGTCGACGGTATCTTTCAGACCTCGCCCGAAGGACGCTACCTCTCGGCGAATCCGGCGCTGGCCAAAATCTACGGCTTCGGCTCGGTGGAGGAATTGCGCCAGAATTTCACCGACATTGCCCACCAACTGTATGTCGACGAGGGGCGTCGCGAGGAGTTTGCGCGACGGATGACGGAACGTGGAGTCGTCGAACACTTCGAAAGCCGTGTGCGGAAAAAGAACGGGGAGATCATCTGGATCAGCGAAAACGCACGGGCGGTGCACCGGCCGGACGGCTCCCTCGCCTACTATGAGGGCACCGTCGAGGACATCTCCGACCGGAAGCTGGTCGAGCAGGAACTGGCTGCGGCCCGCGATGCCGCCCTGGAAAGCTCGCGGGCGAAATCCCTGTTTGTGGCCAACATGAGCCACGAGATCCGGACTCCGATGAACGGGGTGATCTCCATGGCCCGGCTGCTGTTGGATACACCCATGACCAGTGAACAACGGGAATACGCGGAGACGGTGAAAAGTTCCGCCGAGGCTCTGCTGACCATCGTCAACGACATCCTGGATTTCTCCAAACTGGAAACCGGTCGCGTGGCCATCTCCGACCATGAATTTGATCTGCGCGAAATGGTGGAGGACACGGTCGAGTTGCTGGCGGA
Organism: Verrucomicrobiota bacterium; assembly: GCA_043732975.1. Taxonomy (GTDB): domain Bacteria; phylum Verrucomicrobiota; class Verrucomicrobiia; order Limisphaerales; family UBA9464; genus CANIZL01. The sequence continues at coordinate 6,615 of JAYTHD010000060.1, read as the reverse complement.
AAAGGCCTTCACCAAGGGGTTGGAATTCTCGGACTGGATCGATGAACGCATCCCGGACCATTTGCGCGGAGATGCCGGGCGCGTCCGTCAGGTATTGACGAATCTCATCGGCAACGCGGTCAAATTCACGCTGCGCGGCGAGGTTCAGGTCCGGGTGGAATTGGAAAGGCAAACCGCCACGGAAATCACCATCCGCTTTCTGGTGAAGGACACCGGGATAGGCATCCCGGCGGAAGCGCGCACCAAGGTCTTCGAAGCCTTTACCCAGGCGGATGAATCGACCACCCGACAGTTTGGCGGCACCGGGCTCGGGCTGGCGATCAGCCGGCAGTTGGTGGAGCGGATGGGGGGACAGATCGGCTTCGACAGCCAGGAAGGTGAAGGGTCCCAGTTCTGGTTTTCGGCCGTTTTTGCCCCCAGCCAGTCGCTGTCCCCGGCCAACGGCGCCCGGAAACCCGCTGGCCGTGAACCCCTGGCCATCCGGGTGCTGGTGGCTGACGACCACGCCAACACCCGGGAGGTTGTGCGCCACGAACTGGTGGTGGCCGGCGCCGAGGTCCTCACCGCCCGGACGGGGGCCGAGGTTCTGGCGGTCTTGCAACAGGAGATCCGAGCCGGGCGGCCGGTCGACGTGACGCTGCTGGACCTGCAACTGGTCGATCTCGATGCCTTGGCCCTGGCGCACGAGATTCATTCCACCCCCGGCTTGAAAAATGCGCGCCTCGTCCTGCTGGCGCCGCTGGGGCAACGCCTGGATCCGGCCCTGCTACGGACCGTGGGATTATCCGGATGCATCGTGAAACCCGTGAAACGCACCCCGCTGCTGGAAACGCTGCGGGCCGTCAGTCGCGGCGAAGATGCCGCCGCCGCTGCGGCCAGGGTAAGCGCCCCGGCCAGAGCGGTATCGCCGACGACGCCCCTTTCCCCCCGCAGTCCCCAGCGCATCCTGCTGGCGGAGGACAATCTGGTGAACCGCATGGTGGCGCAGAAGCTCCTGGCCAAATTCGGCTACACGGCGGATGTCGCCACGAACGGCCGCGAAGCCCTCGCCGCCCTGGCCGGCCAACGATACGATACCGTCCTGATGGATTGCCAGATGCCGGAACTGGACGGGTATGAGACCACTCGAACACTGCGCCGGGAGGAAGCGGACGGAACCTACGGTCAGCGCCCGCCGCACTTTGTCATTGCCCTGACGGCGAATGCGATGGCCGGGGATCGCGAGAAGTGTCTCGCCGCGGGCATGGATGATTTCATCACCAAGCCCATTGACCTGGCCCAATTGGAGGCCGCCTTGCACCGCGCGGGATCCTCTCGCTCCTCGTTTCATTCCTCGACGGCACCGCCCGCAGAACCGGCATCGACGGCCGATTCTCTGGAACCGGTGCTCGACCCCAGTTGCCTGGACGCCCTGCGCCTGCCGGAAGATCCGGAGTCGCTGCGGGAATTGATCTCTCTCTTCCAGGAGGATGCCCCCGGCCGGCTGACCCAGCTTCGTCAGGCCGTCGCGGGCCGGGATCTGCCCGCGGCCAGGCTGGCGACGCATTCGGTCAAAGGCAGCGCGGCGAACCTGGGAGGACGTCGCTTCGCCGCGCGGGCGGGCCAGGCGGAAATCGCCGCGCGGGCCGGAGACTGGGGAGCACTGGAACGTTTTCTCCCGGCGTTGGAAGCCGAATGGGGGGAATTGCAGAAGGCGCTCGCGGCGGTGCCCTGACCGCTGCCATGAACTTTTCGCCGTCGCGGGACAATTAACGCAGAGCTGCTAACTTCGGTGAATGAATATCCGTCGTGCCGGCTGGGGTATTGTCCCGCTCGCTGCCGTCCTGATTGGCCTTGGGAGTTGTGGACTTCTTCGTCATCGGGATGGCATCGGGGACATTTCCAGCCCTGTCCCGGCCGCACTGGCGCTGCCGCCGGTCGTCACCCCTGTCCTCCCGGCCCAAGCCCGCGTGCAACCGGGCCCCGGGATTTCCGTGGCCGAGCGACTGCCCATGGCGATGCCCGTGGACCAGCGGTGGCAGAAAACGCCGGTGGAACCCGCCTTTGCCCGTTTTCACGGCTGGGTGGATCAATTCCAAGCGGTGGACGCCGCCACGCGCGAGGGCCTGATCCCGGAAGGGGTGGTCCTCGCCACGACCCGGCGCGCGGCATTGAAAGAATTGATGGAGAGCCATCCGGAACGGGCGCTCGAACTCATGGTGCCGCTCGCGATCCGGCGAGAATTGCCGGAGGCGATCACCGACCTTTTGGAGGAACGCGTTTCGGCCCGGGGCGATTTTGAAATCCTGGCGGCCGTCCCCACCCCGGACGCGTCGCCGAATACCGACCGTGGATTTCGCCCGCTCCAACGCCGGGTGGTGATCGGTGATCGGCTCCTGGAAGCGAGTGTGTTTGGACTCCGGCTCGGCGAGCCCACGCAATTCGGCGTGGCCCTCCACGGGGTGGCTCTCGACGGAAAGATCGCCCTGGCAGAATCTCCGTTCCGCGCTCTGGAGGCCGTCGAACAAATGGAACGTCGGGCGGATCTGGCCGCGCGCGGTGCGCCCGATCCGGTTTGCTCCATCTCCGGCGCGCCGACGTCCTCAAAGGGCACCGAGGTGGCGGTGGATCTGGGCGAGGCGGTCGGCTGGTTCTGTGATCCCGCCCACGCCGGGGTTGCCGCGCAGAAGGCCCGGGCGGCGGGTGGCACCAGCAGCCATTTCGAGTTGCTCGCCGACGGCGGTTTGAAACCCCTGTCCGCCCGCACGGAAGGCATCAAGCGGCTGCTGCTGCTCCGGGTGGATTTTTCCGACAGCGCCGGCGCACCGCTTTCCAATCTTCAAGCGACCAATCTGGTGAAAGGGCTGAATCAGTTTTATCTGGAATGTTCGTATAACAAAACCGGCTTCAAGGCACTGGGAGCGGGGAGCGCCGTGACCGCGACGCTCCGGATGCCCAGGACCGCCGCCGCGTATGGCGTGCTGGATGCTTCCGTTCTGCGCACCGATGCCCGCGCCGCCGCCCAGTCGGCCGGGATCAATCTGGCGAGCTTCGATTTCGATCTGACCTGTTTTCGCAACGTGCCGGGCTTCAATTTCGCCGGCCTGGCTTACGTGGGCGCCGCGGGGGCCTGGATCCAGAACTCGTTCGACAGCCCCGGCGTCTCCGCCCACGAACTCGGCCATAATTACGGGTTGAATCACGCCAATTTCTGGGACACCGGCGGTGAAAGTACATTGGGATCCGGCAGCAGCGTCGAGTATGGCGATGGCTTCGACACCATGGGCAACGCCACCGCGGGCAAGCGCCATTTCAACGCCCGCTACAAATCGCTGCTGGACTGGTTGCCCGCCGCGTACGTGCGGACCTTGACAACCAATGGCACCTATCGCCTGTATCCGATGGATGTCACCAATGCGAACACCCAGATCCGGGCGCTGCGCATCGCCAAGAACACCCAGACCAACTACTGGTTTGAATTCCGGCAGACGTTTACCACGAGCCCTTCGATCATGAATGGGCTGGGCGTGCGCTGGGCCCGCAGCGGCAATCAAAGCTCGCTGCTGCTCGACACCACGCCCGGCTCGGTGGACGGATCGAAGGATTCCGCCGTCGTGATCGGCCGGACGTTCAGTGATCGGACCCTGGGTCTGCACGTCACGCCGGTTGGCTTTGGCGGCACGGTCCCGGAATCGCTCGATGTGGTCGTCAATCGCGGCACCTTCACCAACAACCATCGGCCCGCGATTGAGGTGACCGCGAATGCCACCACGGCGTCCGTCGGCGCCACAATGACATTTTCCGCGACGGCCACGGATGCGGACGGCGATGCGCTGGCGTATGGCTGGGATTTCGGCGACGCCAACTTCGGCCCAAACTCCTCACGGGTGACGCATGCCTTCAGCACGGCGGGCGAGTACGTCGTCCGCTGCGAAGTCAGTGACATGAAGGGGGGGACCAGTTCGGATTACGTACTGGTGCGGATTGGCTCGCCGACGACGGTACGCATTGCCGGGACGATCCTGGCGAATGGACAACCCCTGGAAGGCGTCCGGGTTTCAACTTCGAACACCAAGCAGACCTTTACCGGCGCCGACGGCACGTACGTGCTCGCCGGACTGGCCAAGGCCACCTATACCCTTTCCGCCCGACGGGAAGGGTATCTTTTCAGCCGACAGGGATTCAGCAATCCGCTGAGCTTGACCGCCAATCGCACCGGGGCCGATTTTGTGGGAGCCGATCCGGGCGACTTGCAAATCGTGACCCTCGTACCCATGGGAGCGGAGTGGCATTTCTGGGACAAGGGCACGCTTCCCGGATCGACCTGGATGTCCGCCAACTTCGACGACGGCACGTGGCGCAAAGGCGCGGCACAACTGGGCTACGGCGACGATGACGTGGTCACCAAGGTCGATTTCGGCCCCAACAGTGCGGGCAAATATATCACCACCTGGTTCCGCTCCGCCTTCACGGTCGACAACCCGGCCGTTTTCCTCAGCCTCACGGTCGGCCTCGTGCGGGACGACGGCGCGGTGGTCTACTTGAATGGCAAGGAGGTTTTCCGCAGCAACATGCCCGCGGGCACAGTGACGCCCGCGACCCTGGCCTCTGCCACGGTGAGCGGCACGGATGAATCCAACATCTACGAATACGATGTCGATCCCGCGAAGCTGCTCAGCGGGCGCAACGTCCTCGCCGTGGAATTGCATCAAAGCGCACCGGACAGCTCGGATTTGAGTTTCTCACTTCAGGTTCAGGGACTGCTTCGCCCCTCGACCGCGGCCCCGCAGATCGCCTACAGGTTTGCGGGCGGCGGGCTGCGCGTGAGTTGGCCGGTCACCGCCGCCGGCTATTCCCTGGTTTCCGCCAGCGCGCCCAATGGACCCTGGGAACCCGTCGTTGAATCCGTGCTCACCAGCAGCGGCGAGCAGTACGTCGTCGTGGTGCCGGAGGAGGACGCCCGCTGGTTCCGCCTGGAAAAGCATTGAGGTTTTTCGCCGGTTTTTGGCGATCCCGCTTTCCCACGGGTCGGGCGTCCGCTTTGTTGGCCGCCTCCCTATGAGTGACGCACAGCGCTGGAGCGATTTGACTTCCCAGCAGAAGAAATCGGGTCTGGCCGCCTGGCTGGGGTGGATGTTCGACGGTTTGGACATGCACCTTTACACGCTGGTCGCCACCCCCTTCGTGGCGGCGTTGCTGGGGAACGTCGACAAATCGTCGCGCGAAGTGGGCGAGAAAGGGGCGATCATCAATGCGGCCTTTCTGGTCGGCTGGGCGCTGGGCGGCGCGTTCTTTGGCCGGTTGGGCGATCTGCTGGGACGGAGCCGGGCCTTGTGCCTGACCATTCTGTGTTATGCCGGCTTTACCGGAATGTCCTACTTTGCGCAAACCTGGTGGCACCTGTTGATTTTTCGTTTCCTGAGCGCGCTGGGGATTGGCGGGGAATGGGCGGTGGGGGCTTCTTTGCTATCCGAGACCTGGCCACGCCGGTGGCGACCGTGGATCGCTGCGTGGCTGCAGACCGCCGTCAATTTTGGAGTGCTCATCGCGTGTGGCGCCGCGTGGGTGTTTCGGGATTCGCCGCCGCGCGTGGTGTTTCTCGTCGGCGTCGTGCCCGCCTTCATCGTTCTGTGGATCCGCTCGGCGGTCCCGGAATCCCAGGAATGGCACGACGCCCGCACCCGGACGAAGAAGATGCCCGGCATCGCGGAACTTTTTGGGCCGGCTGTCCGAAGCATCAGCCTCCGGGTCCTGCTGATCTGCGGTCTTTCCCTGACCGCCCACTGGACGTTCATGTACTGGCAACAGAAGTACATTCGCGATCTGCCCGAGGTCCGGGCCATGACTTCTGCGGGACAGAATGACGCCGCCATGCACGCCCTTTTCATCCTGATGTTCTTCTCGATCTTTGGGAACTTCCTGGCGGGGGGATTGGCGCGACGGTTCGGCTACCGTCGGACGATTGCCGGCCTGTGCGCCGCCTACGGAGCGCTCATGCTCATGGCCTTCGCAAAACCTCTGAGCCACCAGGCGGCGCTGCTCTGGTTCGTCGCTCTGGGCGCCTGCCAGGGCGTGTTCGGGCTTTTCACCATGTGTCTGCCCCCGCTATTTCCCACGCTATTGCGCACGACCGGTGCGGGCTTTTGCTATAACTTTGGTCGCATCGTCGCCGCCGCCGGCACGGTCTTTTTCGGCATCTTCACCAAGGTGGGTGACGTCCGCCATGCGCTGTGGTACGCCGCACTCCTGTTTCCCCTCGCAGCCATCTCCGCCCTGTGGTTGCCGGAATCCCGCGAAACCGATTGAAGCGCCGCTCAGTCGTCCTCACCCTCGTGCTCAAACGGGTTCTCGGGCTCGCGACTGCCGGCCGGCGGGGATCGCAGCAGCCCCCAAAACATCCAGCTCCAGCCGATGACCAGATGGAGCGCAAACAACACCAGGAAGCCGGGAAGGCGGACCGCTCCCAGCCCGTAGGCCAGCATCGCCCAATCGGCGAACAGGGCCCCGGGAATCAAGGCCGCCGCGGACATGCGACACGCACCCGTCACCCGCGCCCGCCGGCCCAGCAGGATGCCCAGGAGCACCAACGGCAGCGTGTAAATCGTCGCCAGACTCCACCAGGACAGCAGGAAGAAA
>JAYTHD010000059.1:0-9265 GCA_043732975.1 Verrucomicrobiota bacterium | reverse complement strand
TCCGCATCCCCAGGCCGCCGTGGATGCCGCGGTGGGCCTGGCTACGATTCTCGGCAGTTCCCAGGTGCATTTCGCCATGCTGCACGTCGCTCCTGACGGAGAAATGCCCAAGCTCAAGACGCCGGATCAGCCCGGTTGGACTTGGAGTCGCATTTTCCGGGACGGTGAACCTGTCCACGAAATCCTCGCGAACGCCGAGTCGGGCAATGCGGATCTCGTCGTTATGTCGACCGAAGGGCGGCGCGGGTTTTTGGATGCCCTGCGCGGCAGTGTGACGGAACGAGTGCTTCGCGGATTGCGCTGTCCGCTGCTGGCGGTTCCCGCGAACTGACCCCTTCGGCAGGCGCTCAGCCGACCCTGCCGGTGTCGCCCACCCGGGCGAGGCGCCCCCACTAGCCGCCCATTTCCCCGGGGACGACCACCGCCACCGCCGCCGCGGCCTTCGGCTCATACAGGGTGCAGTTCTTAACCATCCGGCAGAATTCCTTCTTGCTGGCCCGATGATGCTGACCTTCGTCACTGCCCAGCTTCATGAAGATCTTGAAGGCCACTTCCAGCCGATCCAGACGCACCACACGGATGAATTCGGTGCCGTGGATCCAGACCTGTCCTTGTCGAAGTTTCACAGCCATACGGGATCGAATTTCAGAGTTGAATGCTTTGCTTCCAGTTCCGCGGGACTTCCGGCGGTGACGTCCAGCCCAAAGGTACTCCGGCCGCTCAGCACCTCCACCCCGCCATCGCCGGCTCGGATCTTGGTGGGCGCTCGGTCACCGGCACGAATTCCGAGCACATGGACTGGCCGTTAATCACCGGTTTTCCTGGAATTGAAGTCGGAACCTGCACGGAGTTGCCGGGGTTGTAAATGATGAGTCGTCCCGGACGTCCCGCCGCCGCGGTGGCTCACGAAAGATCCTGCGGACCGGGAGGGTGCTCCGACCCGCAGGACGCGAATTCCTCCCGGCCAACAAAAGTGAGAGCTTCCTGCTGGCCAGTCGTGACTTCCTTGATGACAGTGGGCGAATGTCCTCCGCGCACAAAGATCCAGGGTTTGGCTGGTGGAAGTTGTTGAGTCGGTACCACTGGTTCGTGCTCGTCGTGGCCGCGATGGGCTGGCTGCTGGATTGCATGGATCAGCAACTGTTCAATCTGGCCCGCGTTCCCGCCATCCGGGAATTGCTCACCCGACAGAACGGCACGCCGCCGGCCCCGGCCCTGGTGGGGGAATATGCCGGCTACGCGACGGCCCTGTTCCTGATTGGCTGGGCCACCGGCGGCCTGGTGTTTGGCATGCTGGGTGATCGCTGGGGTCGCGCGAAGACCATGATGCTGACCATCCTCATGTATTCCGGCTGCACCGGACTGAGCGCACTTTCGCAATATTTCTGGGACTTTGCCCTCTATCGATTCATCACCGGTCTCGGCGTGGGCGGTGAATTTGCGGTGGGTGTGGCGCTGGTGGCGGAGGTCATGCCGGAGCGGGCCCGCCCCTATGCTTTGAGCCTTCTGCAAGCCCTTTCCACCGTCGGCAATATTTCCGCCGCCGCCACCAGCATGACCTTGGGACGGCTGGAAACGAGCGGGGTGCTCGGGAGTTTTTCCCAACTTTCCGCCTGGCGCTGGATGTTCATCGTCGGTGCCTTCCCGGCGCTCTTGGTGGTGATCGTGCGTCGGGGGCTCAAGGAACCGGAATCCTGGGTCAAACTCGCGTCGCAGCCCGGATCGCGAAAAAAGCTGGGCGACTACGGCGAACTTTTCGGCAATCCGAATTGGAAAACTCCCGCGGCGGTGGCGGGAATCCTCCTCACCATGGGCATCCTGCTCGCGTTCCTCGGTCCCCAAAGCTGGTCGGGCCGCGACGTGTTTCCCGGCTTCTCCCAGCTCAAACTCGTGGTCACGGGTTTTGCCGTTGCGGCCCTCCTGGCCGGATTATGGTGCGTCTACGGCGGGGGCGGCGACACCACCTATCGGCATCGCGCCATGGTCGGGCTGTTGCTGGCGCTGGCCGGCGTGATCGGGGTCTGGGGCATCGCCTTCTTCAGCTTTGACCTCGTCCGTTCCGTGCTCGTCAGCAAATTGAAGGCGGAAGGGCTGACAGGGGCGGCACTCGATGGTGCCTTGACCTACTGGGCGGGCATCACTTCCATGGTGCAGAATTTTGGGGCATTTTTTGGTGTCTATGGTTTCGGGTTGGTGGCGCAGCGTTTCGGTCGCCGTCCCGCCTTCGCGATCTCGTTCACCCTGGCCATGCTCAGTGTCTCCTCGACTTTCTGGTTCCTGCGGGATTTCAAGCACATCTTCCTGCTGGTCCCACTGATGGGCTTCGGCACCCTGGCGGCGTTTGGCGGGTACGCGATCTACTTCCCGGAACTTTTCCCAACGCGTCTGCGGAGCACCGGCACGAGCTTCTGTTACAATGTCGGCCGGTTTGTCGCCGCCTCCGGTCCGGCTCTATTGGGACTGCTGACCGGTGTCATTTACAAGGGCACCGCCACCGTCGCCGATCCCTCGCTGCCCCTGCGCTACGCCGGCGTCACCATGTGCGCCGTGTATCTCATCGGGCTGGCGGTCCTGCCCTTCGCGCCGGAGACACTGGGCAAGCCCCTGCCGGAATCCGAAGCGTAATTCAGAGCCGGCGCCGGCGGATGGCTTCCGCTCCGTGGTTTCGATTGTTCAACGCTGTCCGAGGGGTAGCTTCGCTCTTGTGGGCACCTCACCAATCGCCATCGCCAACACGCTGGCTGCCGTGCGCGATCACTCGCGGCGTTACCAGGACCTGACGTACGTTTATCCGGTCATCTCCCGTCGCTCCCGGGGATTGTCGATCGGCATCAATCTCAATCCGGACAAGGTCTGCAATTTCGACTGCGTCTACTGCGAAGTGGACCGGAAGATCCCGGGCAAACGCAAGGATGTCGATCTCGCCCAGGTCCGGAGTGAGTTGCTCTGGCTGTCCCAACACGCCCTGAGCGGGGCGCTGGGCATGGAGCCGAAGTTCAGCGAAGTCCCCGAGCTGTCCCGCCAGATTCGCGATATCGCCTTCAGCGGCGATGGCGAGCCGACCATGGTGCACAATTTCGACGCCTGCGTCGAAGTCGCCGTCGCGGTCAAACGGGAACTGGGGCTGGACAGCACGCGCCTGGTCCTGATCACCGACGCCGCCGGGCTGGACAAGGCCAGTGTCCGCGCCGGACTGGATCTCATGGATCGGAATCAGGGTGAAATCTGGGCGAAACTTGATGCCGGGACGGAAGCCTATTACCGGCTGATCAACCGCAGCCCCATCAAGTTCGAGCGCATCCTGGCCAATCTCCGGGACACCGCGCGGGTCCGCCCCATCATCATTCAAAGTCTCTTTCTAAAAACCCATGGAACACCCATGGGCATTTCGGAGGTCCAGGCCTATTGCAACCGGTTGAAGGAAATCATCGCCGCCGGGGGACGGATCCGTGAGGTCCATGCGTATACCATCGCCCGCCCCACACCGGAACCGTGGGCGACCCGACTAACCGCCGTTGAACTTGAAGCGATCGCCGGGAGGCTTCGGAGGGAAACCGGACTCCCCGTGATGACCTTCGATTGAGGAATTGACCGGCACAGCGGGTCGATCCAGGCGCTCCTGATGAAGGACCGATTCGCCGGCGGTTGACGGCCATGGCTTCCGCGAGTGATCCCCGGTGCCCGGGGAGCGCCGGAGGGCCCTTCCCCCGCGCGAAGCCTTGGTGGTGGAGGCCACCCGGCGGCGGATCCTTAACGCACTCGCGGTCCCTTCAACGCCGGTTCGGCACCGATGGTGCCGTGGAGGCTCTCGGGAAAATCGGCCGCCTCCGCCTCGCGCAATTTCAAATGCGCCTCCGACAGGCGTTCGGACAAACGCAGGCGCGTCGCCTCTTCACTGTAGGCCGGCCGGGCCAGAAAACGCGACAGGTAGGCGGTGAATTGCCGGTAGCAACGGATCGCCACCGCCTGCTTCGCCTCGAGGCGGGCCCGATACCAATCACTCTGTAGCGCGAGTTGTCCGTCGAACAACTGACGCAACTCCGGGTCCGCCAATCCGCGCCCCTCCCAATGTCCGTCGCGCATTACGTGCAGCAGCGCGCGCAGCGGCGGAATGGCATCCACGATGCTGCCGTCGGAAAAATAGTGCTCGGCGACACGCTTGTGGGTGGCCGCGATGTTTTCCACCGCATCGACAAACTCATCCGGATTCTGCAATTCCGGGCGCAGGGCCTCCAACGGCAGCACGGCGTGGGGGTGATTGAAAATCCGCCCGAAGAAGTCCTGCACAAATCGTGGCGTGATCCGCCAGCCCAGACGGCTCGCCGGAATCAACCGGCCGTCATGATTGAAGTCCCGGATCTGCTCCAGATAACCCTGTTGCTGCATCTGCAACGGATCCCGCTCGGCGGGCTTCATCCGGCACCACAGTTCCGGCACCAGCAGGCTGATGTCGTGGTCCACCCGGAATTTCGGCCCCAGACAGCCCGCACTGGTGATGAACGCCCGGTAGCCCGAAACCAGATATCCCGTCAGCGTGGCGTTGAGATCGTAAACCGGCGGCAGCGCGTTGAAGGGTCCCTTCGTCAGCGCCCCCTCGCTGCCCGCACCCGTGGTGCTGGGGGATTTGCCCGTCATCGAGCTGATGAACTCCATGAACAGTTCCGGCAGGTCCATGAAATGAATCGGCCCATAACAGGCCAGGGAACGCACGCCAGGCTCAGCCGGATTGTTGCGCCGGCCCGCCAGCACGGCATGTACCGCCTGCATCAACGGTTGACCGGCCGGGACCTGCCGCGCCAACCGCAGCCCCACCTCGTGCAGATACCGACCCGAGGCATCCGCAAGGTCAGGCCGCAATTGCAGGTAGCGCGGATTCTTCGACGGCTTGCCATCCACCTGCCGCGGAAACGCCGTACTCACGAAATAATTCGCGGCCGGATCCTCAATCACCGATCGGACCAGACCCTGCATCGGCGCCGTGAACTGGTGAAAGCCGATCGCGTCCTCCGCCAAGGCGAAGGCCCGGGCGCGGCCGAGCGGCTCGTAGTTCGAGAAAAAATTGTCTGCATTCGAGAAATCCGCCTCCGCCATATGGTCATAACCGCGGACCACGGCGTCGTCGGGCCGTTGAAACAACCGGGTCTCCGCATTCTCGAGGAGCTTCACCGCCGCCGCCGGCGCCTGCGCATCCGGAACCTTTTGCCACGCACCGGGAATGATCGTGCTGGCCGTGATGTCATCCTCGGTCTGAAGCTTGGCGGCCGGCTGGAAATCCTTGCGCAAACCAAACGTCCGCCACGCGCCGTCCGCCTCATACCCAACCCGGAGAAATTGGGTCTGCAGTTTCTTCCGGCCCAGCCGCAGTTCGTTGGCCGGCTGTCCGTTCACCACGTCCACGCTGAAACGCGAGCGCCAATCCTCCCCCCACGACTCCTTCCAGAAGCGCTTCACCACCAGCACCAGTTCGCGAATATGGGCGGGCACCTCGGCCACCCACGCGTTGTGCACGTCGGAGAATTCCTCCCGCGTGCCGAGCAGTTTGATCACGGATCCCAGTGTTCGCCGCGGCGACAGCAGTTCGCGACGATCCAGTCCATTGCGCGCCGGATCCCGGAAGCGGTGGGAAAAGTCGCGGCGGAAAACGGCCTCGACGGCGTCGAAATCCCGTCGGAAATCCGCCACAAACACCGGCCCAAAAATGATCGCGTCGGTGATCGGTTTGCTGATTTCACTCTTGCCGCCACCCGAGACTGTACAGGGCTTGTGACAGACGGTTCCCTCCGCCCGGGTGCCGATCAGGCGCCAGGCGCGATTCCCGGTGGGCTGTTCGAGGTGCACCCGGAATCCGTTGGGCAAAAAATAGGTTTCACCGACACGGATGCGAATGCGGCTCTCCCCCAACAACGGGTTCGGACCCGGCCAGCGCACGATCAGCGGCTCCATTTCGAAGCGGGCCGCCTCCGGCACATAAACCACCCCGGGATGTTTCCGGTCGAGCGCATAACCTTCCGGCCGCAATTCCACGCCGTCGCCCAGCAAGGCCATCGCCTTGGCGAAGGTATGATCGGGATACTGGGCGCGATGGACGCTCGAATCGTAGTCACCCGCCAGGTCATACCGGGGAGAAACCACGGCGCCCCCGGCGTGCTCCTCCTCCGCCGATCCGAGGAGATTGGCCGCGAAGCTGATCTGCGTTTTGACCTCTTTTTTGCAATAGCCGAAATAGTTGTCGGAGATCAGCGTCACGATGACACCCGAAGCATCCCGGGCGGTGAGCTTGAAAGCCCCGCCTTCGTTGTAGACCTCGTCCTCCCGCTTCCAGCACATGCCGTCCCGCCGCAACCGCTCGTTGGCCTTGTCCCAGTGCGGCAGTCCCAGATCCTTCTTCAACAGCCCATTCAATTGCGGCGCCAGAATCACGCAGCCGGTGTGGCCGGACCAGTGATCCACATCCAGGCCCGCGTCGTTCTCGGGCAGGAACGGATCACCGGCATTCCCGAAGATCCGTTCCACAAAATCAAGATTGGCCACCAGGGAACCCGGCACAAAAAGGCGGGTCTCCATGGTTTTTCGCGGGCTTCGACCCGGTATCTCCGGACAAACCACCGGACGCAGGAGCAGCGACACCATGGTCGCGGCAGGTTCCGCGGAGGAAGCCGTGTAGGGCAGGCGGTTCAGTTCCACCGGGGGCATCAGGGCCCGCGCCAACAGCGCTGCAAACACCGGCCGCGGCACTCCTTTCTTATCATCGGGGATCGGCAGCCCGCCTTCGACCACGTGAAAAATGCCGGCCGTGGTGCGCCGATCCGATTTGGGATTGTGCAGCACGCCATTCTTGAGCCGGTAGCTGCTCAGCATGGGCGAGACGACCTCGTCCCGATCCGGCGGCAACGAAAGTTCCCGCGCCAGCCCGGGCCGATCCAGCGCCAGCGTGCGCGCGGGCAGACGCGGCACTGCCAGTTCCTCAAGGTAATCGTGCAGGAAACTCTGCAACCGCGCATCGGCCGGGCAGAGGTAATTCGACAGCAGCCGATCCTTTTCGCGGTTCCGGGCGATGTAACGCTGGAGCGATTCCTCCAGCGCCGGCTCGCCATTCAGCGGGACTGGAGTGAATCCCAACTCCGCGAGTCGCAGATTGAGGTGCCGACGAAGATCGTCCCGTGGGACAACAGTGGAGGATTTGATCGCCATAGTGTCTTCCATGCCTTCCAAACCGGATGGCCATTGCACCATCCGCGCGCGCCACTATGCCGTTCGGACGCCCCTCGGCAAGCCCGACGCAGGCAGTCCCGCGGGAAAGAACTTTGCGCCGTCGTGTCCAATCGACGCCGTTACACCGCCAGACCGGCACCGCGCATTTTTTTCATGTCCTCCATGAACCGGACTCCTCGTGAATTGGAACTTTCCCGGGCCGTCCCCGGGCAGGCCGGGGCATTGAACACGCTGGCCCGGGCCGCCCGGGCATCGCACGGCGGTGGGCCCGAGCTCCTGCAGCGATGGAGCGCGCTGCACACGATTGCCGACGACACCCTTGCCACTCACCCCATCTGGATCGCCCGGCTCGACGGGGTTCTGTCCGGATGGGGAGCGACGTTGGCCTGGGGCCGACGCTGTCGACTGGAACACCTTTGGATAACTCCCGCCCAGCAACGACAGGGCATCGGCCGCATCCTCCTGCGCCACCTGGCCAACGAAGCGCACGCCGCCGGCTGGAGGGAATTGGGAATCGTCTCCGAACCCCTTGCTGCAGGATTCGATCAACGCTGTGGCGCGCGGCCGGCTGGTGAAGATTTGTCGCCGGAGGGATTTCGTCTGCCGGTGTTCGTGCTGACTCTCTGAGTTCTCTGTTCATGTTCCCGGGCACCCCCCTTGCCAAGCGGTAGCGGATTCCGGCAGACGCCACGGACCGCGACTCTGCGAGTCGCCTGCGGGTCACAGAGCTGCGCTCTGATCGCTGGCCTACGGCCACAAAATTGGTGGGGCGGGAGTCTCTCGAGCCAGCCGCGTTGGAGACCGACTTCGCCATCGCTTAGCCCGTCAGAGACTCGCTCCACCGTGACCGCGACTCTGCGAGTCGCAAATGCCCCCATTCGCAGCCTTTCGGAAAAAATCCTCGCCGCCGGGGGCTCTTTGTTGCTAAGCAATGAGGCACGCCACCTTATGAATTTCACCGAGGATCTTTTCCTGTCCGGGACACGTCGCGATTTTGCCCGGAAGTCCGCCGCCGGATTGGGACTGGCGCTGCTGGGCGCCCGGGTCGACGCCGCCACCGCCACACCGCCCGTCCGCCATCGTTTTCTCTGCTGCGATTACCAGGGCAACAAGGTGGCCATCGTCGCCGGCGATGGCTCGGTCGAATGGGAATTCCCCACCCAAACACCGCAGGACTGCTGGCAACTCGGCAACGGCAACGTGCTGTTCTGTTACCAAAACGGGGCCAAGGAGATTTCCCCGGCCAAACAGGTTGTCTGGGAATATCAAGCGCCACCCAACGCACAATGCCACTCGTGTCAGCCGCTGCCCGATGGAAGCGTCCTGGTCGCCGAATGCGGCCTCAGTCGCCTTGTGGAAGCGGGACGCGACGGGAAAATCGCGCGCGAAATCAAGGTGGCATCCGAGGCGAAAAACATGGGGCACCAGTTTCGGGGCACCCGCAAATCGGTGGATGGTCACTATTGGGTCTGCCTGATGGACGAAAAGAAAATCGTCGAACTCTCGCCGACGGGTGCGCTGCTGCGGACGATTCCTGTGGATGGATTTCCCCACGCCGCCGTCAAGCTGCCCAACGGCCACCTGCTCGTCACTCTCGGCACCGCCGGCAAGGTCATCGAGATGGATCGGGATTTGAAGATCGTCTGGCAGCTCGGCGAAAATGAGGCCCCGGGAAATCCGCTGCGTCTCCCGGCGGGATGCCAGCGCCTGCCTAACGGCAATACCCTGGTCTGCAATTATCTCCCCGGACCCCACATGGGCAAACAGCCCCAGGCCTTTGAAGTCACCCGCGAGAAGAAGGTGGTGTGGGAATTCGCCGATCACGCCCGTTTCAAAACCGTCAATCAGATCTTCCTCCTCGACCTGCCCCGGAGTGCCCGAAAAACCGGCGTCTGGCGCTAGTCCGCCTCCCCAGAGATCATTGAAAACTCGCCTCGGTATGAATTCAAAATCATGAAGACCGCCAAGCCATCTCAGGCATCGCCAAAGCAGGGTCCGATCCGCCGCGCCTTCACGTTGCGCTTGAAACCGGGCTCCTTCGAAAGGTATAAAT
>JAYTHD010000058.1:0-3369 GCA_043732975.1 Verrucomicrobiota bacterium | reverse complement strand
CGCCTGATCGGCGCCGGCGACGACCGGCACATTCAGGCGGGTGCCCCATAATTTCAGTTGCGTAATGGCCGCCGCCCGAAAGGTATCGCAGGCCGCGAGCACGGCCGGTTCACCCCGGCCCTGCATCAGATGAGCCAGTTTCGCCGCGGTCGTCGTCTTGCCGGTGCCGTTGACGCCCACGAGCGACACGACCGTGAGTCCCGTTGGTTGAGCGTGCAGGGTCGGATTGCCGGCCCGGAGGCTCTGCTCCACTTCGCGGGCGGCAATTTCAACAAAATCCGCTCCGGACTTTCCCTGGGTTTCGAAGGCCAATTTGGCCGCTCCCAGAATTTGCTGGGTCATGGGCAGCCCCAGATCGGCGCGCAACAAGGCGGCTTCCAGTTCTTCGAGGCTTTCGGCGGTGAGACGGGGCGAGCGGGAGACAATGCGCTTTACCTCGTGCGCCAGAGCCGAGGTCGTGCGCGTGAACGCGGCCTTTAACTTGTCGAAAATTCCCATGATCGAACCCCAACGCTAGCGGAGGAATTGGAGTTGGGCCAAGGGAGTGGTGAGCCGTAACCTCCGAGATGGCCTGCCGGCCTGGCCAGCGACGCATCTTCCTCCTTCCCAAACCCGTCTTGGTTGGCGAGTTTGCCCGCTCATGTTTACCGGTACCTACACCGCCATCGTGACCCCGTTCCGTGAGGGGGGCATCGACGAACCCGCTTTGCGCGAATTGATCCGCCGCCAGATCAAAGGCGGCGTGGACGGCATCGTTCCCGTCGGCACCACCGGCGAATCCCCCACGGTCGACTGCGATGAGCACATCCGCATCATCGAAATCGCGGTCGCCGCCGCCAAGGGCAGTCCCTTGAAGGTGATGGCCGGCACCGGCGCGAATTCCACGGTCGAGGCCATCGAACTCACCCGGCGCGCGGAGGCCGCGGGTGCGGATGGATCCCTGCAGGTCGCGCCGTATTATAATCGTCCCACGCAGGAGGGGCTTTTTCAGCATTTCAAGGCCATCGCCGCGGCCACGCGATTGCCCATCGTGCTGTACAGCATACCGGGTCGGTGTGGCGTGGAGATCGGCATTGAAACCTGTGCGCGGTTGGCGGCGGACTGCCGGAATATCGTGGGCATCAAGGAAGCCGGTGGGAACGCGGATCGCGTCAGCCAATTGCGCGCCGCGTGCGGTTCCAAGTTTATAATTCTTTCGGGCGACGACTCCCTGACCCTGCCGTTCATGAGTGTGGGCGCCCAAGGTGTGATCAGTGTGGCGTCCAACGTGGCGCCGAAGCAGGTCAGCACGATGGTCCGTGCGTTCGCGGCGGGGGACGTCCGCAAGGCGCTCAAGCTGCATCAGGCGCTCTACCCGCTGTTCAAGGACCTCTTCATCGAAAGCAACCCCGTGCCGGTCAAGGCCGCCCTGGCGCTCATGGGCGTCGGCACGGGCGAGGTCCGGCTGCCCCTGGTACCCCTTTCCGAGAAGAGCCGGGAAACGCTGGTTCGCACGCTCAAGGCGGTGGGTTTGGTGCGGTGATTTTTCCGGGCGAAATCGTCGGTGACGGTTGGCACTGGCTCGTCAGAGCCTCGCGCCACCTTACTTGCTGGCCTCCGGCCGCAGAATCGGTGGAGAGTCTGCGCGAGCCTCCCGCGTTTCAGTCTGACTCCGTCATCGGCACTGGCTCGTCGCCTCGCGCCCCCTTAATTGCTGGCCGGCGGCCACAAAGGGACTACGGGGCGATGAGCACGCGGTAGAAGCGGGCGTTGCCGACACTGTTCGCGGTGACCCGGAGGCGGTTTCCGCCGGTGCTGACGAAGGACGCAGTCGCATTGGGCGTCCAGGTCTTGAGGTCGGCACTTTCCTGTAGAGTGTGGGTGCCACCGGGTTTTGTGGATTCGAAATCGATGGTCAGGGTCGTTCCCATCAGTTGAATCTGGCCCAGCGAGAATGGTGCCGCCACCACCGATTCAGCCACGAGTTGGAGCCCATTGGCGCCGCCAATCAGGGCCCAGGTATCCGTGTCTCCATCGGCCTCGAAACTGCCAGGGGCCGCGTAGATTTCCAAGGCGGCACCGCCCACGCGGTTGAAGTGGATGAACTCCACGACGTAGTCGCCCGCCGACAAATCCTGAAGCACGCCGCGGGTGTTGCTGTCCGCGGTGCCGACGGCGAAGGAGAGATATTCCGGATAGTCCGCGTCAATGGATCCGTTGCCCGCCACCGAGGCGAAGGGATGACCGACAAAGCGGAGAGCGAAGCCATCGTCGGAATGCACCCCGACTGTCCAGTCGCCGGTGGATGGCACATGAATCCTGGCTCGGCCCACCGTGACCCAGTCTGCCGTGGGGAGGTTGTCGGCTTCGGCCGGGAAGGGGGCATCGTCGGAGAAATACCCCGAATTTCCGGGGCTCGCCGTAAAATTAAAATTGATCACCGGCGACGACGTATCCAGTCGCTTGCCGGCGAAGCCCGTCGCGGTCGCGGATTGGGCGATGCCCACGCCGGTCACGACGGCATCCGCCCGTCCCGCATTCCAGACCTGGCGCACGCTCCAATTACCGACGGTGGCCGGCGGTTCGCCCAGGCCCGTGAGTGGGAACGGCGGTGACGGCACGGTGAAGGTCGCCTGCACGCCGATCGCGTTGCCGAGGACATCCTTCGCGGCGACCTGGAACGGGTGCACGGAACCCGGTGCGAAATGGAGTGCCGGGACGTAGAGCAGGGTGGTGATCGTGCTGGTTTTGGTGAGGGTCACCGGCACCGCGGCGCCATCGATGCGCAAGACCACGGTGTTGGTATCCACGCGACTGTTGCCCAGATCCTCCAATTGTAATGTGAAATTGCCGGGCGCGGGATCCCACTTTTTGACGCTGGCCCGTTCGTCCGACGGCGTGTCGGATTGGGTGACGTCGAACCGATCCGCGGTGACGACTCCATTGCCGGCCACCGTCACGCGGAGGATGTGCTCCCGGTTGGGCAGCAGGGGACTGCTCCACACCAGTTTTTGCTCGCCGCGTTGGGCGGCCTTGTAGTCGATCGCATATTTGGTCCCGCCATCAATCGTGGCGTTGCCGGTCCCGTGATGACTCGCGACGGTGGCGAAGACGTCGATCTTCACCCCGACAAACTTGACCTCGAAATAGGCGCCCGACTGATCCGCGTAGTGATCGTTGTTGAGGAACCTGGGATCATTGGCGTTGCCCGGCGCCAGAGTCCAAGTGCCTGAGTACCGGATTTGATTCGTCCTGGTGCCGATGTCGCGGTTGTCATCGATCTGAATGACGGTTCCCGGCACCACTTCGCGCACGGAGACATTGACGGAGGCGAAGGCTTTGAAATTGGTGGCGTCCGTGGCCACGACGCGCAGGGTGTGGTCGCCCGCG
>JAYTHD010000057.1:0-2615 GCA_043732975.1 Verrucomicrobiota bacterium | reverse complement strand
GCCGGGCGCGGATGGTCAGGTGACGCCCGGATCCTTCACCGTGTTCCATAACGGCGTTCTGGTCCAGGATCACATTCCCGTGAAAGGCGATGCCACCACCGCGGCCAAATTCTCCGGCGCCACGCCAACCGGTCCCTTGATGCTTCAGGACCACGGCAATCCCGTCCACTACCGGAACATCTGGGTGCGGAAACTCGACTGACCTCGTCACGCACATCGATCGGTGTACGGGCGATGCAACCGCGATGGCCCGTGGTCTTGCGGGCCATCGCAGAGTGGCGTCCGCTCAATTCCAGGACCGAATTCGAAAGAATTGTTGGGTGCCCTGCGAGACGTTGGTCGGATTCAACCACTCGGTATTCGGCAACACGGGCGACCACGGCACGAAGGGATCGTCCAATCGCCCGGCGGCCTCGACTTGATGGATCCGCCCCGTTCCCTTCCACTGCAAACGCACGCCCAGCGGCAAATTCTTCGGCACGGCAAGCACCGCCCCGACACTCGCCGAGTCGACGTCTGTGATGACTTTCAATCCCCGCAGACCAAAATTCGCGACGTCCTCAATCGGTTGAAAGCGCCGGACCAGATCCAGGTTGCGCCCGACGATGTACCCTTGGTCGCTCAGGATATCGCCATCCGAGATATTTCCCAACGCGGCGTCCTGGAAGCCCTCTTCGAGCGAGAACCAGATTTCACCCGAGGGCCACACCTGGCAGGCGTCGAGCCCGTAATCATGTTTGGCATTGGGCGGATGAAATAGTCCGAGCAGCTTCGCCGCCGGCCGGACAAGGCTGCCCTTGCTGGACAACAAGTCGCCCCGCCCAATCGGAACGCCGAGCCGTTCGGAAAACGCCGAACGGCGCACCGAGAACCAAAACTCACCCGGAGCCTGCTGGAAAAAGACATCCAGCCCCAGATCGGGCGTGGGCGGTTGGAAACCCAACGGTCCCAGCAAATCCACGTTCCGCAGACGCCGCGCCCCATCGGATCCCAGAACATCGCCTTCGCTAATCGAACCGAGGGACGTGCTGTTCGCGGCCTGGTCGAGAGAGAAGGCCAGCACACCGGCGCTGCCGGGAACCACGTCGAGCGTATCGATTCCCACCGCCGCGGAGATTCCCACAGATTTCAACACATCGGCGCCACTGACCACGACCCGGCCCAGATCGCTCAACAGGTCGGCATTGCTGACTCGTTGGGCCGGCGGATGGGCGGCGCCCGGCGTCAATCCGGAGGCGGTGGAAAACCACAGTTCCCGAAACGGGGCGGCTGCGATGTTTAGAAAAAAACGGCTCGTGAGCGTGCCACCGGCCTCGATCACTTCTGAACGCAACATCGGCCAGAGCCGGCCGGGGCTCTGAACCTCATTCTGCATCGTTCCGAATCGGCTGTTGGACGGCGTCCTCACTTCCAGTTGCAGTGTCCACCTCTGCTGAATGGCGACTTCGCCACCGACCTCCAGGACGCCTTCGCCGATTACTTCAATAGCCGTTGGATCCGACAGATCGGTGAAATGCAGATTCAGGACGTGATAACGATCAAACAACGGATTGCCGCCCGTTCGCAGCAGGTCGAAACTTCCCTCCACCGGTATCGGTCGCGAAAGCCGGTCGCAAATCGCACAATCGTCCAGCAGGGTCGTTTCCAAAACGGTTCGATATTTTTGCCGCGAAAGCTCGGGCACGGCCACCAGATGAATCATCGGCTTCGAGGGCGCATCGCCGGCCAGCGTCAGGTTGAGATCGGGAAAACTCCCATCGGCGGGAACCAGTCCGGAATCGAAACGCACCGCCGCCGTGCCATCCGTGAGTTCCAGAACCAGCTGCTGCGTCTTCATGCCGGCGCTATCGATGGAATACCGTCCGGTGCCGCGCCAGACCGTGAACGGAGCCGTGCTGCTGCCGACCTCAAGGTGGACACTTGCCACCTGATAAAACTGGCGCACCAACGGTCCCACCTGTTGCTGGAAGCGGAAACTCCCCCGCAGGGGAACCACCGGAGCCCGTCCGCCGGCAGTATAGGTACTGCCCGCCAACACGGCGTAGAGCGAGTTGCCCGCCTGCAGGCTCCACGCGTGGAGACCGAGCCACGCCAGCAGCAGCAGCTTGCGCCATCCGCCACATCCATTTCTGGCCCGACATCCAGTTATCATATTTTTAGCTTAGCCAGTTCCCACCGCAGTACCAGCCCGTGGTTTTGGACTGCGGCAGTCCGCTGCTGCCTGCCTCCGGGGCGAAAGTTGCCAACCAGCATTTGGGTCACATTTCCGGGCAGCTGCCGTGGCAAAGCGGTAGAGGACTCCCGCACTCCCCGACGCTTCGCGACTCCCCTCGCGCCTCGTGGATTCCGCGAGGTTTTGGACTGCGGAAGTCCTCTTCCGCTTTCACAGGCGGACGCGCGACCCGAGCGAATACCCGAACTCAAAGCGGACATGCATCGCGGTTCTCTGGATGCCGTGTGTTCCTTCGCGACAACTCGGAGAGGCGCTCTGCGCAACCTACCTGCTCCATCAGAAAGTGTATTGACCTGTCCCTTCGGGCGTCCCCGTAAATAGGCGGGAATCCAGATGAGCGAACCCATTCCACCGGTCCACTCGTCATTCCTTATTCCACCGT
>JAYTHD010000056.1:0-12457 GCA_043732975.1 Verrucomicrobiota bacterium | reverse complement strand
CTGGTCTTCACTTTCAAGCCGCGCACGAGGGTTTCGTTGTGGTTGAGTTGTACCCCGCCGGCTTTGATGCTGGTCTTCACTTTCAAGCCGCGCACGAGGGTTTCGTTGTGGTTGCCCGCGAGCTTACCGGCCTTGAGGTTGGTCTTTACTTTGAGGGTCGATGTTTTGGTGTTCATATCGTTGTTTTCTTCTTTTTTGTTGTTCTGCACTCGGTGCCTTCAGTTGTTCCTACGAGAAAGGTCCACGCGGCATTACCGGGAACTTGAATTTCCTGAGATTGACGCGGTGGGCCAGTGCATGGCCTACTCGCTGGTATGCAAACCGGGGGCAATGAGGCGGCCGCTTTTCGCACCACACGTTGGAGCCGGGTGGCGCGTGCCGCCGCGCCCGCGCAGCCACACGGGCCCACGGCGCTGGCGGAGATGTGCCACGATTACTGGCCGCCGCTTTATGCCTTTGCCCGGCGGCTCGGGCGCTCACCGCATGACGCAGAAGACCTTACGCAAGGTTTCTTCGCCGGGCTGATCGAGAAAAACACCCTCGCCGCCGCAGAGCAGTCGCGCGGGAAGCTGCGCACCTTTTTGCTCGCGGCGTTTCAGCATCACCTCGCCGATGCGGCCAAACGCGAACACGCGCTCAAGCGCGGCGGCGCCGCGGACACGCTGAGCATCGATGCGGCCGAGGCGGAAGAATGGTTCGCGTGCGAGCCAGCGGAGATCGAGACGCCGGAAACGCTTTACCACCGACGTTGGGCGATGCTGCTGCTCGAACGTGCGCTCGATCAGCTCGAAGCCGAGCGCGCCGCCGCGGGACATGCCGCGGAAGTGGCCGTGCTGCGGCCTTTTCTCAGCCTCAGCGTGTCGGGCGCCGCGACTTACGAAGAAGCCGCCCAGCAACTCGGGTGGACAGTTAACGCCACGCGCGTCGGAGTCTTCCGCCTGCGCGCACGCTACCGCGAGCTGCTGCTCGACCTGGTGGCGGCGACATTGGATGATGAAAATCCGAGTACCGTCGAGACCGAAATGCGCGAACTGCTCGCGGCGCTTTCCTAGCTATCGCAAAAGAGTTCCCGGATTTCGGCCAAGTCCGGCATCCGGGCACGTGTAAAAGTGGCCGCCAGTTGGGAGGTAGTCACCGGTTTCAGGTGCGGGACATACTAATGGTCTCGGCCGGTCGGAAGGTCGCCAGAAGATCTCCCGCCAGATCCAACGCCCGCTTCGCGTCTTCGGCGGTGGCAGTCACCCGCGCCACCAGGTGGCTGTCCGGCCGGCCGAGATCGCGGATTAGGAAATACTGATCGAGGCAGACGCCATCGACGTCCACGCCGCGCAGGCCGGCCGCACTGATCTGGTCCAGCGTCGCTTCGATCTTCGGCAGGTCCGGCTGGCGCTCCAGATACGGCTCCAGCAATTGCCGGGCATGGGCACTCGGGGCGACCCCGTTACTTCCGCGCTGGCTGAGGCTGACTTGGATGCGACCGCCCGCATCGAAGACCAGCGTGCGCCGACCGTCATCGATCACGTGCCAGCCAAAGGGCACGCGGAGAAATCCCGCCAAGGCACCCACGCCGAGAAGGACTGCCCGGGTACCGGGATCGGCCTCGTGAATGCGTGGCACCAACCCCGCTCCCCGGTCACGGAGATTCACGTTCATGGGCAATTCCGGGTCCAATAAAGCGGTATCCTCTGCCAAGGCCATGGCCAGGAACTCGGCCGGCGTCATGACCGCCGTCGGCAAGGCCGCCGGGGCCGGGGTTTCCGACGTTGCCTCGGGCAGTTTCGCTTCCACCACCGACAGCATTGCAGACTCCGGCGACGATACCGATGCGGGCGCGGGACGCCCCGGAAACAGCGGCACGATGGAGCCGGCCACTTGCCACAGCTCCAGCGAGGCGAGCATGGGTTCCATTTTTTTGAGGGCCGCCGACCAAAAGGCTTCGGGCGCCATCGCCGACATTTGGAACAACCGTCCTCCGTCCTCCAGAAACACGAAACGCATTTTCATCGTCGTACCGTCTTCCGCCTGCTGGGTGGCATCGCAGGTAACCGCCGGGAGTTGGCCGATCAACGACTCGGTGATCGACGAGTGCGGATAGCCTTCCTGACCTCAGATGAACCTTGGCGAAAGACGACGGGTGAGCTATCGGACTCCACGTGTCCGCTTCTTCTCCGTCCCGTGATACCGCGTCGAATGACGCCTTCCCGCCCCAGGTCAAATACATCATCGGCAATGAAGCCTGCGAGCGGTTCAGCTTTTATGGGATGATCGGCATCCTCACGCTCTACATCAAAAACCAACTCGCCCTGGGCGCCAGCGAGGCCACCGAAATCTCCCATCTTTTCAAGTTTGGCGTTTACTTTCTCCCGTTGTTCGGCGCCTGGCTTTCGGACCGTGTCCTCGGACGCTACCGAACCATCCTTTATCTTTCGTTTTTCTACTGTGCCGGACATGCCCTGCTGTCGCTCGGCGACGTGGTTTACCATCTACCGAAGCCGCCCGAGGCGATGACCGAAGTCATGCGAGTGGAATACGGAAAGGCGCATGCCGGAGCGATTCACGGCCGGCTTTGGTTTCTCTACGGCGGATTGTTCCTCCTCTCCCTGGGCGGCGGTGCGATCAAACCGTGCGTCTCCGCCTTCATGGGCGATCAATTCCGCGCCAACCAAGGGCACCTGATGCAAAAGGCCTACGGACTTTTCTACTGGAGCATCAACTTTGGTTCCTTCTTTTCCTTTCTGGTCATCCCGCTGGTCGCCCGCAACTACGGCTATGGCTGGGCCTTTGGCATTCCTGGGATTTTCATGGCCGCCGCCACGCTGATCTTCTGGCTGGGACGACGAAACTACGTCCATGTGCCGCCGACCGGTCCGGGCAGCGGCAGTTTTTGGGAAATGTTGTTTGCCGGAATCCCGGGCCCCGGGTTCTGGAATCGCTGTCGCAAGCTCTATCCGGCGGAGGCGGTCGAAGATGCCCGCGCCGCCTGCCGGGTGGCCGGCGTCTTCGCATTGATACCGTTTTTTTGGGCGCTTTGGGATCAAAACAGCACCACCTGGGTCATCCAGGGTGAAAAAATGGTGCCGTACATTTTCCCGGCCGGTGCCATGGAGAATCCCCTGCTCGGGCCGGTGCTGCGGTTCCTGGTGGGTGACCGGCTCGGCGCTGAACAGATGCAATCGCTGAATGCTCTGGTCGTGTTGATTCTGATCCCGATCTTTACCTATGTCCTCTTTCCCTTAACCGAAAAGTTGGGCGCCCGGGTGACCACGCTGCGACGCATCGGCCTGGGACTGTTCATTACCGCGCTCTCGTTCCTCCTAATCGGCTGGCTGCAAGTGCGGTTGGATGCCGGAGAAAAGCTGTCGATCCTCAGCCAGACTTGGGCCTATGTGGTGTTGACCGCCGGCGAAGTCCTGGTGTCGACCACTGCCCTTGAATTCGCCTTCCGCGAGGCGCCGCTTCGCATGCGCAGCACACTGATGAGCTTCTGGCTGCTGACGACGGCGCTGGGCAATCTGGTGGTCGCCCGGCTGATCAAGCTGAACGTGAAGGGCATGGCGCCCGACGGGACGGAAATCCTGCATTACTCCGGTTCGCAGCAATTCTTCATGTTCGCGGGAATGCTGATGATCGTCGGGTTCTTGTTTGTCGGCGTGGCCATGGCCTACCGGTACCGCGATCCCTCACAATCCGCCGGCTTGAATCGCACCGCAGCCGCGCATTGAACCCGCGTAAAATGCGGCTAACCTGAGAGTCACATGTCTGCCGCTGATCGTGATTACTGGCGCGAGCCGGACCCCGCCGGGCCCCGGCTCCACTTTGATCTGCCGCCGGTGACCCGGGTGTTGTTTTTCACCCTCATCGGGTGCTTCATCGCGCAGGCATTCAACGACGTTTACGGGTCGGCCAACGCCAATCGCTTTCTGCCGCTGACCCACGAAGGCGTGGTCCACGGCTGGGTGTGGCAGTTGATCACTTTTCAATTTCTCCACGTCAATCTCACCCACCTGCTCGGCAACCTCCTCGGGGTTTGGATCCTGTGCACACCCGTCGAACGAATCCTTGGCCCGTGGCGGTTTTCAGTGGCGTACCTCGGCTCTGGAGTTGTCGGCGGCCTGCTCCAGGGACTCCTGCAATTTGCGTTTCCCCGGACGTACGGCCCGGTCGTGGGCGCTTCCGCCGGGTTGGAGGGAATTTTCGCCATCTTCGTGCTCCTGCACCGGGACGCCATTTTCAACGTGATGTTCGTTCTGCCAGTGCGGGCCATGACGCTTTACTACTTCAGTGCAGCCATCTCCGTCTTTTTCACCCTGGTGCCCTCGGGCCTCGGCGGCGGCGCGGCTCATGCCGCTCACCTCGGCGGACTGATCTTCGGCACACTCTGGGTTCGCCAAGGTTGGCACCACGACTATCAACCGCTGCCCGGCGCCGCGTGGCTCGAACGTTTGCGGGGACTTTTCGGCGCACGCCGTTCCAACGTGAAGCGCGCCGCTGCGGCCCCCCGCAAGTCGCCCCGCTGGGACACGAGCCCGGTGGGCTCCGGCGGGAATCGGCCCGCAGCTCCCGCCCGGGCGGTGGACCTCACCTCGGAGGTCGATCCCATCCTCGATAAAATCGCCCAGCACGGCATGCACAGCCTGACGGAAAGTGAACGTCAAAAACTCGACGAGGTCCGTCGGAAGATGACCGGCTAAACGGTGGTAATACGGTTTGATCGCATTCGTCCACGTCCCGTCCGCAGCCCAGGTCCAATCCCCATGAAGGAATTTTTCCCCCCAGGAAGCCGGGCACTCGCCGGGCTCATCGGCTTCCTCTACGCGGCGCCACCGGCGGGTTGGGCGGCGGAATCATCCCCGGATTTCACCCGCGATGTGCGTCCGGTCCTCTCCCGGCATTGCTTCAAATGTCACGGTCCCGACGAATTGGCGCGCAAATCCGGACTGCGGCTCGACCTGCGCGAATCCGCTTTGGGTCCCGCCAAATCCGGGCACGTGGCGATCGTTCCCGGCCGCCCCGCCGACAGCCCGCTCTTCCAACGGGTGACTTCGAACGATCCGGACGAGGTCATGCCGCCGCCGGCCGCACAGAGCCCGCTGACCGCAGCGGAAAAAGGCCTCTTGCAACGGTGGATCCAGGCCGGGGCGGAGTACCGGCCCCACTGGTCCTTCGTCCCGCCGAAATCGCCACCGTTGCCGGCCGTCAAAAACACCCAGTGGGCCCGCCAACCCATTGATCTTTTCATCCTCGCGAAGTTGGAAGCCCGGAATCTTGCGCCCTCCGAACCGGCGGATCGTTATTCCCTGGCGCGCCGCGTCTCGCTCGATCTGATCGGCCTGCCCCCGACGCCCGAGGAAGCGGAGGCGTTTGTTCACGATGGTTCCAAGAACGCCTACGAACATTTGGTCGATACGCTGCTGGCGTCGCCTCACTACGGGGAACGCTGGGCGCGACGCTGGTTGGATCTGGCGCGCTACGCCGACACCAACGGCTACGAGAAGGACCGGCCACGTTCCATCTGGCCCTGGCGCGATTGGGTCATCAACGCCCTCAACGCGGACCTGCCCTTCGACCAGTTCACCATCGAGCAGCTCGCCGGTGATCTTCTGCCCGGCGCCACCCGCGACCAGCGCATCGCCACCGGGTTTCATCGGAACACAATGCTCAACGAGGAAGGCGGCATTGATCCCCTGGAATTCCGCTTCAATGCGATCACGGATCGCGTGAACACGACGGCGACCACCTGGCTGGGACTGACGCTGGGTTGCGCGCAGTGCCACACCCATAAATACGATCCCATTCCCCAGACCGAATACTATCAACTGATGGCGTTGCTCAATAACGCCGACGAACCGGATCTGGATTTGCCGGGCGCCCAGGCGGTGGAGCAGCACCGGAAAAATCTCGACCGTGCGCAGCAATTGTTGGAAGAACTCCCGGGCAAATTCCCGGTCGACGAAGTAGTGTGGCACACGCCGAAGCCCATCAGTGCCGTGGCGGCCGGCGGTGAGATCGCACGAATCCTCGCGGATGGTTCCGTGCTTTTCGCCGGTCCGGTTCCCGATCACGATACCTACACCCTTACGCTCGATTCTGAACAAAGCGAGATCACGACCCTGCGGTTGGAAGCGCTGACTGATGCCGCCCTGCCCAACCAGGGCCCGGGCCGCGTCCAGCATGGGAATTTTGTCCTCGGCGAAATCGAAGTCACTGCGGCACCGCTCTCCACACCTGAAAAATCGGTGCCGGTCAAATTCAGCCGCGCTAGTGCGGACGTGGAACAAACCAGTTATCCCGCCGCCGCCGCCATCGATGGCAAACCGGAAACGGGCTGGGCGGTCGACGTCGGCGGTGGTCAGCTGAATCGTCCGCACACACTCACTTTGACCCTGGCCCAACCCACTGGATTC
Source organism: Verrucomicrobiota bacterium (assembly GCA_043732975.1). Lineage (GTDB taxonomy): Bacteria > Verrucomicrobiota > Verrucomicrobiia > Limisphaerales > UBA9464 > CANIZL01. Next base: position 6,053 of record JAYTHD010000056.1, on the reverse strand, counting down.
TCAGGCGGCACGCGGTTCGTGGTGACGCTCCAGCAACAGACCGTCAAGCAGCACCTGATCGGCCGTCCGCGCCTCAGCCTGGGCACGGCGCCCGCGGCAACCGTCGCGCTTGCCCAACGTCGGAAGGAACTCCTGGAGCGACGCTTCGAGGCGTGGCAGCAATCACAGCGTGCCCGGGTCGTGTCCTGGCAAACACTCCGTCCAAAGCAACTCAAATCCAGTGCGCCCCGGCTGACGCTCCGACCGGATGATTCCATCCTCGCCAGCGGCGACATCACCAAGAGCGACACTTACGAATTGACCTTCCCGCCGCTGCCCAAGGGCACCACCGCGATACGGCTGGAAGTCCTGCCCGACGATTCCCTGCCCGGCCACGGACCGGGATTGGGCTATTACGAGGGTCCCAAGGGCGATTTCTTTCTGGGCGAATTCCAACTTTTCGCCGGCGGCCAACCGCTAAAAATCGCAAGTGCGACCCACAGCTACGCGAAAAACAATTTCGGCAGCACCGCCTCCGCCACCCTCGCCGTGGATGGCGATCCCCAGACCGGCTGGTCGACCGCCGATCGCCCGGGTGAGCGACACGAGGCGGTCTTTGTTCTGGCGGAACCACAGGGAACCAGCGCCGGCACCGGTGCCGAGGTTCAGCTCAAAATGCTCTTCGGCCGGCACTACGCGTGTTCCCTCGGCTGTTTCCGTCTCTCCGCCACCACCCACGTCGGCGGCGCGACGGCAACCGATTTGCCGCTGAGGATCGGTCAATTGCTGGAACGGCCGGCCGGCGATTGGACTCCGTCGGAGCGCCATCTTCTGCTTCAGCAATTCCTCCTCACCACGCCGGAACTCGCGAGTGCAGTCAGTGAAATTCGACGCCTGCGCGAGCCGGTGTCCTCCCCCACCACGCTCGTCCTCCAGGAACGTCCGGCGGATTTCCCCAGGCCGACCTACCGGCATCATCGGGGCGAATACCTGCAGCCCAAGGAGGCGATCGAGCCGGGCGTGCTTTCGGCGGTGGCGCCATTTCCTGCCGGTCAACCGCGGAATCGTCTCGGGCTGGCGCGTTGGCTGGTTTCCCGGGAAAATCCACTCGCCGCGCGGGTGACCGTCAATCGTCAGTGGCAGGCGTTTTTCGGCCGCGGATTGGTCCGGACCTCCGACGATTTCGGCTTTCAGGGGGAATTGCCGTCGCTCCCGGAATTGCTCGACTGGCTCGCGGTGGAATTCATGGATCACGGCTGGTCGCTCAAGCATTTGCACAAGGCCATTGTACTGAGCGCCGCGTATCAACAATCCTCGCGTGTCCGGCCCGAACTCCGCGGCGTCGATCTGGAAAACCGCTGGCTGGCCCGTGGACCACGTTCCCGCCTGGAAGCGGAGTTGATCCGCGACGCCCTCTTGAAAGTCAGCGGCCTGCTTTCGTCCAAGCAGGGCGGCCCGAGCGTCTATCCGCCGCAATCCGCCGGGGTGTCCGACGCCACCTTTGGCGGCGCCAATTGGCCTACCAGCACGGGCGAGGATCGGTATCGCCGCAGCCTCTATACCTTCAGCAAACGGACCTCCCCCTTCGCGCTCTTCAACACCTTCGACGCACCGACGGGGGAATCGTGCCTCGCCCGTCGCGACGTTTCCAACACGGCACTCCAAGCACTGACCCTGCTGAACGATGGGTTGATGATCGACGCCTCCCGGGCGCTGGGACGGATCCTGGGTGCCGTACCCGGTTCGGTGGAGGACCGGATCCGGCAAGGGTTTCAGCGCTGCCTGACGCGCCCGCCAACGCCCGAGGAGATCGCCGCGCTCACCGCGTTTTTCAAGACGCAGCAACAGCGCTTCGCCAGCGGCGAACTCGACGCCAAAGCCTACTGCGGCGAGACGGGCACTCCCCTGGCCGATCAAGCCGCCTGGATTGCCCTCGCCCGCGCCCTGCTGAATCTGGACGAAATGATCACCAAGAGCTGAGCCGGCCAACGAAAACTTCCTTTCTCCCGATGAACCCCATGGAAAACAGTGGTCTGAATAACGCGCGTCGACAATTCCTGCGGGATTGCGGGGTCGGCCTCGGAAAAATCGCCCTCGCCGGACTCATGGGCGGTCATTTCGCCGGCCGGACCATGGGCATGGAAACCAATCCCGTGGCCGACAATCCACTCGCACCCCGGGCTCCGCATTTCGCCGGCAAGGCCCGGCGCGTGATCCACCTGTTCATGGGCGGGGCACCCAGCCAGTTGGAGCTCTTTGATCACAAACCCGAACTGTCCAAATTGGCCGGCCGTCCCCTGCCGCCGTCGGTCATCGGCGGACAACGCTACGCCTTCATTCGCCCGGACGCCGCGGTGTTGGGCCCCTGTTTCAAATTCAATCGTCACGGACAATCCGGCACGGAGCTCTCCGAGGTCCTGCCACACCTGGCGAAAATCGTCGATGAAATCTGCCTGATCCGGTCCGTCCACACGGATCAATTCAACCACGCCCCGGCACAGATCCTTTTCAATACCGGCTTCCAGCAACCCGGTCGCCCCAGCCTGGGCTCCTGGATGCTCTATGGCCTGGGCGCAATTTCGCAGGACCTGCCGGCCTTTGTGGTGATGAGCACCGCGGGCGGGTTGAGCGGCGGTTCGACGCTCTGGTCGGGCGGCTTCCTGCCCAGCATTTACACCGGGGTCCGTTTTCGCAATCAAGGTCCGCCCATCCTCAACGTCGCCCGCCCGGACGGCGTCGATGAACGCCTGCAGCGCGATACGTTGGACGTGGTGGGGGCGCTGAACACGCAACGCTTGTCGCTGGAAGGGGATCCCGAGATCGCCACGCGGATCGCCAGCTACGAGATGGCCTTTCGACTGCAAACCTCCGCGCCCGAGTTGATGGATTTGCAGAAGGAAAGCCGCGAAACCCTCGACCTCTACGGCTGCGACCCCGCCAAGCCGTCCTTTGCCCGCGCCTGTCTGCTGGCCCGCCGCATGATCGAGCGCGGCGTCCGCTGCGTGAACCTCTACCACGAGGGCTGGGATGCCCACAGCGACGTCGCCGGCAACGTCCGCAACAACGCCGCCGCCACCGATCAAGCCAGCGCTGCATTGATCATCGATCTCAAACGGCGCGGTCTGCTTGAGGATACATTGGTCATCTGGGGCGGCGAGTTCGGTCGGACACCGATGGTGGAATCAAATCCCGCCCTCGGCCGCAGTCTCGGTCGCGACCATCATCCGCAAGCCTACTCCCTATGGATGGCCGGCGGCGGCATCAAAGCCGGCTTCCATTACGGCGCCACGGATGATCTGGGATTCCATGTCGTGGAAAACCCCGTCCATGTTCACGATATTCAGGCGACGATTCTCCACTGCCTGGGCTTCGACCACGAGCGATTGACCTACCATCATGCCGGCCGGGACTACCGACTGACCGATGTTCACGGCAAGGTGATTCAAGCCGTACTCGCCTGAGTGACCGGGCCACCGCAGAGTTTCCAATCGGCATCACCATCGAAAGCCCGGTAGTCGCAAGTCAATTCCGCGCCGGCGGGAAGGTCCACCAAGGCCACCGTCTGGAATCCTTCCGAGACGTCGCCCGCCGCACCGGACGCTCCCGTATTCGGATGGTCACTGTGATTCATGAATCGCCCGTGATCCCCATTCAAAACCCAGCGATGGCTGGCGACGTCGAGATAGGCGTAGTGGCGCAAAAAATCTCGGGCGGGCTCTGACAAAGCAGCGAATTCCGCCGGCCCCAATTCCTGATCAAAGCCCGGCTCAAACCGCCAGATCGGAGTTCCGGCGGGGACCGGGTGGACGGTAAAAATGCCCAGCCCGTGAACGGGACTGGGCGCCAACTGAACGGGAATCAACAACACGGCCGGCAGAGCGGGTCAAGGCTTCGGGCCGTTGTTCGCCTGCCAATTACCGCGTGGGCGAATAATCCGTCGGCTTCAGGAAGGTGGATTTGACGCCACCCGCCACCGTAAGGGATCCACCGGCCGCGGCTTCACTCGCCTTCCGGGCCGCATCCCAGCGCGGGTCCGCCCCGAAAGCACTGAAACTCTTCTTCGCCGCATCGGCCGAAGCATGGCACAGAAAGTACTGGAGCGTGACGTCCGCGCCGGGTTGGTCGTCCATCCGATGAAAATAGCCCCAGTTGGTCATGCCATGCTCGGCAAACAGGCCAATGGTATGATCGCGGAAGCGGGCATCCAGATGACTCAAACGTCCGGGCCCCGTGGTGTAGGTTCGCAATTCGAACACGCCGTTCTTGGAGACATTCCCCGTTCCCACCGCGGGCGAATAATCGGTCGGGCTGAGGAAGAAATTCTCGGGGCCCTTCGCCAGAATCGGACCCGCTGCCTCGCTGGCCTTTTGAGCGGCCTTCCACTCGGGATCGGCCATGAACGCCTTCCAGGACGTCTCCCGCGCTTCCCGACTGGGATACCGCAGGAGAAAATGCAAACGCTGGTCGGCGGGATCGGACGGCATCCAGTAGCCGACGCTTTCAATGCCGTGGCGCTTGAACAAACGCAAGGTCGCGGTGCGAAAGCGATTGTGGAGGGCGTCCGCCTTGCCGGGATTGATCGTGTAAATCCGGAGTTCATACACCCGCGTATCCCGATGGTTTCCCCCACCCCGCACCGCACCCGCGGCACTCGAATGGGTGGCCGTCAGCAGGTCCCCGGTGCCGGTGGCACAACCCCCCACCAAAGTACCCAGGGCAACAGCCGACGAAGTGGCGAAAAATTCACGACGATTCATAGAGATCCACACAAGTGGCGGCTACGGGCCGGAAAGGCAAACAAAAGCACCGGAACCGAGCGCGGCACTCACGAAGGGAGCTTCACATTTTCCCACTGGTTTTCCAATCGGGTCAACTCCTGCTTCAACGCCGTCGAGACGCGATGCTTGGCCAGGTAGACACTGGCCATGCTGACGCCCAACGACCGGGCCACGTCACGGGCCGGCCATTCTTTCAGGACGTTGAGATCGAAGATCTGGAACTGGGTCGCACTGAACTCCAATCGGATTTTTGCCACGGCGACCTCCAACAACTTCGCCTGCCACTCCCCCTCCCACAGCGCCGCCCAGGCATCGACGCCGACGATCTCCGGTCGAGCGGAACTTGGCTGTTCCCCATCAACGACGATGGGAGCCTGCTTGAGGTCCTCCCATCGTCGGCGCTTGCCAAACTGATTCTTCACCCGCCAGGACGCCAGATTCAGCAACCACGTCTTGAAGCGACACTTGGCCGGGTCGTAGCGAAACTCCTCCACGTTCCGCGCCACGCCGATCGAGGTCTCCTGCACCACTTCATCCGCCTCCGTGTCCGACAATCCCGCCTTGAGCGCAAACCCGCGGATGACCGGTCCGTAGATCCGAAAGAACTCATGCCAGCGATCCTCATCCCCCGCCTGCAATCCGGCGATGAGACTGGGGCGGGTACGCAAGGAAGGCGACTCCGGACGCGGCATCGTGGCGATCATACTCTTCCTTGAACCACCGCCTGCGAAAGTTCTTTCAAAGAATCTGCATTAAACCCAGGGCCCAAGCCGCACGCATCACGCTACGCCTTGGTGAACGCTGGTCAGCCCTGGTGGGCGAGAGTCTCCGCGAGGCAGCTGCGTTTGGGGCCCTGACTCCGTCACCGGTTAGCTCGTCAGAGCCTCGCTCCACCATGCTTGCTGGCCTCCGGCCACAATACCGGTGGTACGAGAGTCCCCCTTGAACTTTTTGGGACTTTTTGACATGCACGACATCCGCACGACACTTGGTAAAATGAAAATCGAATGGCTCGCGTCCCGTGAACTCTCCGCCCACCCGGGCCGCGCGTTGGCCACCGTTGGCCGCGCCGGCCGCGTCTTGGTCACCGCCAACGGCAAGCCAAAAGCGATTATGATTCCGACCTCTGAAGCGACATTCTCTCGTGATTTGGAGATGCTCGACCGTGTGGAGTTGGCGCGGGCAGTTGAAGCGATTCGATCTGATTCGGTTGTGAACGACACCGACGTCCTCACGATGAAGGAGATCGACGCTGAGGTTGCCGCGGTGCGCACAGCCCGCCGCCGCAAATGAGAC
>JAYTHD010000055.1:0-4402 GCA_043732975.1 Verrucomicrobiota bacterium | reverse complement strand
GACAAGCTTGAGGGCCTGACATTTTTGCGGGACGGGGAAGTACAAAACTGCCTGAGCAACCATAACTCGGAATCCTGCCTGCCGCCTTTGACCGGCGGCGGCATCCACCGGTGGCCGGCCAAGGCCCGGTTGGCCGTAGAGAAATTTGCCGGGGCCCTCGCCCTGAAACCGAACCACCTGGAAGCGCGCTGGCTCCTCAACATCGCGGCTATGAGCGCCGGCGATTATCCGGAGAAGGTTCCCCCGCCCTGGCGGATCCCTCCGGCGGCGGGAGGATCGCGAATCGTGCACCACACCGTCTCCACCGGCGGCAGCTTTGGGGCGAATCCCATCCGGCAGGAATTGGGACTCGGTTCGGCGACGAACGTGCTCGCGCTCGACCTTCTCTGGCCCGGAAGCGGCACGCATCAGACGCTCACGAATCTCCCGGCCGATCACTTTTATCGGCTACACGAGGACGGGGGGGCCGAACCGGTTCCTTTGAAACGATTCACTTTTCCGAGCGGACTCGAGCATCATTCCGGACATCCGCCTCGTAAATCCACCTGCGGGCCGGCAGCGGGCAGCGGACGATTGGAATGGACCGCTGGCCGGAAGATTTGTTGATGGAACGACCTTCAGATCCAGTCCACCACTGCCATGTCTCGTTCGAAATCACCTGCCCGCATCCGGTCACGGATGCCGGTGGCGGTCTTGCTGGAAGAGTTGCTCGCCATTCCCAGCGTGAATCCGGCCTTTCTCCCGGATGGTGATCGCCGGACCGGCGAGGCGAATATGGTCGCCGCTCTTGCGGAGAAGGCGGGCCGCGCGGGACTGACCGTTGAACTCCAGACCGTGGCAACCGGCCGGACGAATGTGGTCGTCCGGCTCACACCACCCGGCCGGGTGCGCCATCGCCTATTGCTCGCACCGCATCTAGATACCGTCGGCGAGCCGAATCTCGATGCCCAGTTGCGGCCCCGGTTGGCCCAGGGTCGGCTGTACGGTCGCGGCGCCTGCGACACGAAGGGTTGTGTGGCCGCGATGTTCCAGGCGCTTCTCGACGTCGCCGCCAGCGGTCCACGCCCAAGCGCGACGGAGTTGGTCTTTGTGGGCCTGGTGGACGAGGAGAATTTTCAACTGGGCTCGCGGCACTATGCCAGCCTGGTGCGGCGGCGGTCGACGGCGGTCGCGCATCGGGCGGACCTGGCGATCGTCGGCGAACCCACGCGGCTGGAAGTGGTCTCCGCTCACAAGGGCGACGTCTGGGTGCAACTCCGAACCCACGGCATCGCTGCCCACGGCGCCACCCCGCACCTCGGCAGCAACGCCATCACGCAGATGGCCCGGGCGGTGCTGGCCCTGGAAGGCGAGTACGCCGAGGAACTCGGCCAGCGCGCACCCCACCCGTTGCTGGGCCGCCCCACCATCAACGTCGGCGCCATCCGCGGCGGCACCCAGCCCAACATCGTGCCGGCCACGTGTGAAGCCTCGTTGGATCGACGATTTCTGCCCGGTGAAACGCCGGAAGGTGTGGAGCGGGAAATCCTGGCGGTCCTCCAGCGTGCCGGGGTGCTGGCGGAATTTGTCGATTTGCGCGGCTACCCCTGCGCCGCCCTCGAGACCGATCCACGGCTTCCCTTGGTTCGCCAATTCCTCGCGCTGGCCGGTCGCACGGAAACGCGAGGCGTTCACTATTTCTGCGACGCCGCACCCCTCGCTGCGGCCGGGATTCCGGCGATCGTCTTTGGCCCCGGCGACATCGCGCAGGCGCACACCACGGAGGAATGGATCGAACTGGAACAACTCGAGTCCGCCCGCCGCACCCTCGTGGAGTTCCTGCGGGCGCAGCCATGACCCGGTGCTTCGCGAACGGAGAACCTCCGGTAAAAGACGAAGCCAGCAGCCCACTCGCGCTGGCCGCCGGCTCGTGAAGTCGAGCGCGCCCTTCGCCGCCCCGAGGGACCTTGCCTCAATCGGTTCAGCTTGATGACAACGTCCGTTCCGCAGCCGTGCCAAACGGTTCGGCACAGCGACGGGTGGGAGCTTACCCGAGGTTTCAACGGTCGAAACAACGGCAGACGCGGACACCATTGGGAGTCGGCGCCCGCGCCCGCTCCCTCCGGCGTCACGTCACGTCACGGCGCGTCACGGCGCGGCGTCGCTCCGGAGCAAGTCCAGCACCGCGTTGGCGTAGACGTCCGTGGGATCGGCACCCAACATCGAACGCAGCACCTTCTTCGGGACGGCCGTTTCCCCACCGATGGCCTGGGCGATGAGCGCGGACATCACCACCGAGCGGCTGGCATCCGTGTCGTCGGGCGTGTTGGCGGGATCGGGAAAGAGTTGATGCAACCGCGCCAACAGCGCGGAATCCTCGGGAATATCCGCCACGGCGACGCGGGCCGCCAGGAGCGCGGCGAGCAACAGGCGATCCTGCGGAAACCTCTCATTCGCGGCCGTCAGGGTCGCCAGGGCCGGTTCCTTGCGGCCCTCATTGAACTGCGATTTGGCCAGCAAAAGGCGGGGCAGGGGATGATCATAGAGGCGAATACGTTGTTCGCACAGCGCCTGCAGATCGGTCCACCGGCGTTCGTTCACCATGCCGGCGACGACGAGTTCCATGGCGCGTTGGCGGCTGGGATCCAATTCCAGAGCCAGTTTGGCGAAGCGCGTCGCCGCCGCCCCATTGGCAAACAGCACATACTGATACGCGCCCGCCATCTCGGCCGCACCGGCCCGGCGCTGCTTCGAGGTCGGCTTCCCGCTGGCCGTCTCGGTGAGATGGGTCGCCAGGTTCTCAATGCGAGCCTGTCGCTCCCGCACCCACGACCGGGTTTCGGAACGGAGGAGATCGATCGGACGCGCTCCATCCGGGTTGAATCCGAGTCGAATGCCGCCCTCGGACAGTTCCGGCAGGATGTGCAGATAGATCGACAGGCCGAGCAGCCGAAAATCATCGGGCACCCGCTTCAGGACGGCCTCGACCTCGGGTCCGGCAGCGGCCTGATTCAGAAGGGAAACGGCGGCCTGCCGGGCTTCCGGCTCCTGGGGATTCGCCAGCACCCGGCGGCGCATTTCACGATCCAGCAGGTACGGCACGCTGGCCGCCCATAAGCGCGGCTCTTCCGGCGCAATTTTCCGGGCCCGCTCGAGGCATTTCTCCGCCTCGTCAAACATCGCCCGGGCCGCCGCGAGATCCCCCTTCGGCTTCAACGCACCCAGCACATAGGCCGCCATGGGGTTCGGCGATTTCTCATCCGTCCAGCCGGTGAAGACTTTAATGCTGCGCGCCGCCAGGATCTCCCCCTGCAGAATCCAGGCCTCCCCATTCGTGGCTTGCTTCGTCGTCACCGCGCGGATGACCGGTTCTGCCGCCGCTTCGTCGCCGGCCAGCCAGAGCAGGCGGGCCATTCCCAAGGCGGGCACCGGATCGTCGGGATGTTCCTCGGCCAATTTCCGAAAACCGCCCAACGCCGCCGCATGGAAACCCGCCGCATTGGTATCGCCCGTTAGGAGCGCCAGACGAAACAGGTGGAGCTGAACGGGAGCGTCGGCGGGGACGCCTTTCAGGGTGGCCGACAAACGCGCCAGCTCCGCGGCGGGATCCGCCACGTCCTCCCCGGCGGTCACGCCCCATTTGCGACCGAATTGCGGTTCGAGATTGAAGGCGATCTGGGGCAGGCGGACCGCCGCACGCAACTGGCTGGTCAGCGAGGCAACCGCCACCGGCGCCGCGCCGACAGCCACGGCTCGCCCGCTCCCGACCACGACCAGCAACGCAAAGAGAAACCGAATCATCCCCCCACGCTGGCAAAGCATCGCCCGCTGTCGAGCGGAGACCCGCTCAATCCGGCTCCGTCGTCCGTGGGAAATGCCGGTTACCGCCGCGCCACGGTGCCCGGCCGCACCGGCCGGGACGAATCAGCCAGGCTGCCTCAATGCCGCGTCGCGCCGAGTATGCCCAAGGCCATCAGGAGCAGGAAGGTGACAAAGCCCACAATGAAAAGACCGGTGTTCACCATGCCGAGAATCATGCCGATCTTGGTCATATCCCGGCCGGTGGGGTCCATTTGACCACCATCGATTCTTTTCAAGTCGCCTTTGCCCATGATCCACGCCGGTACCGCCAGAAACGGACCACAGGCGACGAAGCTCAGGATGCCGAGCACGAGAATTAATACACCGCGATGAGGTTGCATAAGGGCTTGAATGGAGGATTTAGAAGAAGGACTGCGCCGAGTGATTTAACCGACGGGGCAGAGTCCGCGATTTGCTCAAAAAGAGGAAGTAGAAAATCGCCGCAGAATTCCCAGCGGACTGTTTTGGGCGGGGCGAGAATCTCCAAGCGAGAACCATCCATCGCCTGCCGCGTCAGGGGCCCCGGACCGCCTTGAATCGGGGGAGAGTTCCCGTAAGAAAT
>JAYTHD010000054.1:0-5391 GCA_043732975.1 Verrucomicrobiota bacterium | reverse complement strand
GATTGGGAGACACCACGTCCGCACCGGATCAAGTGGCCGATTCCATGCCCAAGCCCCGAATGCGGTCTACTTACCGCTTACGACGCAGCATCTCGGTTGACGATTGGCGGATTTGGTACGGGAGGTGCCAGGGTTGAAGTATGCGGCGGCCGCGCAGGGGATTCGTCGCTTCTGGCGCCGGGCGGAGGAAGGTACGGATTTGGCGGCATTCAGCCGTCGTCTCAAGGCAAAATGTCAAATACTCAATGTTTGACCCCATTGCCTTCACACAAAGGGGCAACATCGCGCAGCCCTTCCGTCCGGCGGAAGCTGCGGAGCACCGTCCAAACTGCCCATACCACGCACGTCCAACCGAAGACGTCGCCGTGACGCCGGTAATAGGTGTCCCCGGTGTCTTTGGATAACGGGATTTCCACCAACTCAAAGCCCGGTTGGTAAACACTGCCTGTGGCCCCGAAGAGATCATGCGGAATTCCCACGGCGTCGAACCACAGGGTCACGCCATTGTTCGCGACCCGCACCAGCGGAATGTGGTTTTCCACGGCGCGAAACGCCGCATTCGCGGCATGCTGCCACTGGGCGCTGCTGTCGCCAAACCACCCGTCATTGGTCAATTCGAGCAGGAAATCGACCCCCGGGCGAACGTGTTCCCGCACGCCGTGCGGAAAAGTGTCCTCGAAACAAATGATGGGGGCCAGCACCCCGGCCGGGGCATTGGAGGATTCCGGTAGCGAAAAGGTCACTGGCTCCGCACCCGGGGCGAAACTGGCGCCAATGGGCGTCAGGTAGCGTAGAAACGGCAGCCAGCGATCGAGGGGCACGTATTCCCCGAATGCAACCAGTCGACGCTTGTCGTATTGGCCTTGGGTCTGTCCGCTGGCATTCAGCCATAGCGCCGAATTCATCGGCCGGCGTTCGGCATTCTCGGTGGTCGTGTTGAAGATCCACGAGACTCCATTCGTGGTGGTGAGATTCGTCATCTCCGCCCAGTTCGCATCGGTGAGTCCGTAGGCGCCTTCCGGCCAGACCAGGACGTGGGGCTTCAGGGCGAGGGCCTGCGCCGAAAGACTCCGGATCCGCTGGAAACTGGCCGCATCCGCCGCCGCGTCCCATTGCAACGTTTGCGGTACGGATGGTTGGACCAAACCCAGCCGCAGCCGTCGTGATTGGGGATCCACGCTTCGTTGTTGCTCGACGAGCGACCAGAATCCCCAACCCGCCACGAGCAACACGACCAGCAGCGGGATGCGGATCTCGGAGGTCCAGCTCCAGCGCTGCTGCGGGCGCTGCATCATCAACAATAACGCCCCCGTGAGGGCCAGGCTGAACCAGCAGATGAGAAACGAAAGTCCGTAGACTCCCGTCACTGATGCCAATTGCAGGAGCGGCAATTGGCGCCACTGCGAGACGCCGAGGAAATTCCACGCGAACCCCGAAAGGAACCGTGCGCGAACCATTTCCAGCGCCACCCAGGCCGCTGCCAGGCGCAACCAAAGCAGCGAACGCTCCAGCCAGGATTGCTGGCTGAAGCGACCGAGCGCAGTGCTCCAGCCGGAATTGGCGGCTCCTCCCGACTGGCTTCGTGCGTCGCCGGAAACCCGCTGAGCCATCCCAAGCCATAGGCCCGGATACAAGGCACAATAGCCGCTGAGCACCAGCCAACCCGCCACCGAGCCCGCCCAATGCGGCATGTGCAGCAACCACCGGAGCGAAACCAGGAAGTGGGCCAAGCCCGCGACACACCCCACCCGAAATGCTGCCGTCCCCGAAAGGCCAGGCATCAGGAGGAACAATGCACCGGGAATCGCCCAGGCCAATCCCGCCCAACCCGGCAGCGGGAAAGCCAATCCCCAAACGATGCCGATGCCGATGGCCAACGGATAGCGTCTCACCTCCCGGGTCCAAAATCGTCGTGGCGACCAATGCGCTTCAACCATGCGAGGGGCGCTCACTTTTCAAGGAGCCTTCGGAATTTGACCCTCCGTCACCGACCAGCCGCCATCCACCGCGATGACTTGTCCGGTGACGAACCGGCTGCCCGCCGACAGCAACCAAACCACCGCCGCGTCCAGGTCCTCCGGGTGCCCGATCCGCCCGCCATCCAGCGGCTGTTTGGTCCGCACGAATTCCAGGACCGCCGGGTCAGCCTGCGCCCGCTGGCTCATCGGCGTCGCCACCAGGGCCGGGGCGAGCACGTTGAAGCGGATGCCTTGGGCCGCATAATGACTCGCGGCGGCAATCGTCAGCCCGATCATGGCAGCCTTGGCCGTGGCGTAGGCGTGGGTGGAGAAAAAATGCGGCGAAGGCGAAAAACCCAGGACGGATCCACAATTGATGACGGATCCCCCCCTGCCCTGCGACAGGAACTGACGGGTGGCGGCGCGATTCGAATAGAAGGCCGAGGTCAGATTCAGCTGAATCGTGAAGGCCCAACCGTCATCGGTGATCTCGTGTAAGGGCCCGTCCCCGTGGCGGCGTCCACTCCCGCCGGCCACATGGTAAAAACCGTGGAGCGCACCAAATTCCCGCACTGCCAAGGCCACGGCGCGCTCGGCCGTTTCCGGTTCGGCCGCCTCGCCGGCCAGAAAGACCACCGCCGTGCCCAATTCGCGCTCCACGGCCGCCCCCTGACTGGCGTCCCGGCCCACGATCACCACCCGGGCGCCCGCACGGACACAGGCCCGCGTGGCCGCCAAGCCCAACCCGCCGGTGCCCCCAATGATCACCACGCCGTGGCCCGCCAAGGCAGGGACGGAACTTTGGGCCGGCAGGCTCATCTCGGCTTCAGGTGTTGGCGAGTGCCGTGAGGCCCTCCTCGGGGCGCCGGCGCTGGGCAGCGAATCAATTCACGGTTTTTTTCCGCGGACCCGATTCATAACCCCAATTGCACGGAGGCCACATGACAAAACAGGACTTGCCAATGATCTTTTCCTCGGGGACTTCCCCCCAGGCCCGGCTGTCCGCGGAGCCCATCGTGTTGTCACCAAATCCCATGTAATGATGGGGCTGGATCGTATGAACAGTGATTTCGTCGGGGAAGAAGTAGCCCACATTCGACGCGGACCCCCGGGCCATCTGGTCCGCCATCGAAGCCCATTCCGCTTTGGAGCGGTTGTCCGGGCCGATGGCTTTCAGCGTTTCCGCCGCCGGTTCAATATAGGTCACGCCATTGACGTACCCGGAGTACTGACTGTCCCGGGCGGGCTTGGACGGATCAAAGCCGAGCACCTTTTCAAACCCGGGATCCGCGGCGGTGATCCGCCGGTCATTGACGAACACGTGGCGATCATTGCCGATCTTCAAGCGCTCGCCCGGGCCGCCCACCATGCGCTTGATGTAATGAGTTCCCTGCACCACGCCGCGGTCGAGCCCGACACCGCTCGACTGGAATACGAAGTACTCGCCCCGTTTCGGCTGGTGGAAATTATAGACAATCCGCTCCACCACGATCCGGTCGCCCGAACGGGTCACGCAGCGGACAATGGGTTCCCCCTTCTTGAAATGCGTCTTGCGCGGCATGAGGTAATTGGGATCCACCAGATGCAGATGCTTGGCTTCCTCGGGCGCCCAAGGGATCACGTAAGTCCGGAGCCGCCCATCGGCGAAACGCACCGGCACGGGGAAATTTCGATCAAACCCGGGAAAGGGAATCCGCATCGTCGGACCGGCCGGCCGCAATGTCCTGGAATCCGTCGCCGCCAGTTCGCAATCCTCCTCGGCGATCAGCTCATACCAGGATTCCCCATGCCACACCTTGCTCAGCCAGCCCGTGAGGCCACTGGGAAACGGTATCTCGGGATGGTCCCGCAAATCCTCGCTGGTGATCCCGTAGTACGTCGGCTGGGCCGAACCCGTCGGAATCTGCATCGGCGAGACAAAAAACGTCTTCACCGCAAAGACCAACGCAAACGTGCCCAGGAAGCTCTCAGCGTTGTCCCGGAACGACGCGTTGGGATACCGTTGCAGCCACTTGTTCGCGACGGTTTCGAGTTTGTCCGCCGCGGCCCGCATTTCCGGAACGGTCACGCCCGGCTTGGCCAGGGCCGCGTCACATTCCTTCATCCCCGCAGCGATCAAGTCGCGGTGGGCCACGGGCAGGACATCGGACTGATGCCGAAAATGCTTGCGGACAATCGCCCGGAGTTCCGAAGCCTTCCGATATTCCTTCGAAGTCAGCCAACGCAGAAGTGACATGCAGCCCGCAAGGGAGCGGAAAATCAGCGAAACGTCCAACCTGTCCTTACTTCTTCAGGCCCGTGCCCACCCGATACAACTTCTCGGCCCCGCGGATGAACAATGCCCCGTCCGTCACGGCATACGACGCCAGGGTGCGATCACCCAGTTCGTTCTTGGCCAGGAGTTCGAACCGCTTTCCTGGTTTCAACACAAAACCCGTGCCCGTTTCATTCTGAAAATACAAATGGCCGTCCGCAAAGACCGGCGATGCCGAAAAGTCCCCGCCCAGGCGCTCGCTCCAGTGCACCTGTCCCGTCCTGGCATCCGCACAGGTCGCCACTCCGCCGTCCGATACAAAGTAAACCTCATCGTCCACGCACAGGAGGGAGGGTGTGTTCGGTGCGCCCTTCGACGTCTGCCACACCACCGCTTTGTCCGTTGCGTCGCCCGCCGCACCGGCCGGACGCACCGCATACACGTATGGCCGATCGTAACCGGTGCCGATGAAGAGCAGACCGTGCGCAAAGACGGGGCGCGGCACCACGGAGTAGCCTTCGCCGTAACGCACCCGCCAAAGCTCCTGGCCGTTCTCCGGCGCATAGCCCGCCACAAATCCGCTACCCGGAAGCACGACCTGGGTCCGGCCCTCCACTTCGATGGCCAATGGCGTGCAGAAGGAAAAAGTCCGCTTGATCGGGGTATTCCTCGGCGTGCGCCAGAGCAACTTTCCGTCCTTCGCCCCCAGAGCCACGACCGCCGGATCATGGTCGGCATCGATGCTAAAAATCAGGGCATGACCAACCAGCGCGGGCGAACCGCCATTTCCGTGCACAGGCGTGTAACCCAAATCGCTCTGCCGCCACAGGACGCCGCCATCCATATCCAGAGCCGCCGTGCCGAGGTGGCCAAAATGGACATACAGCCGGCCGTCACGGTAAATGGGTGTCGGACTGGCCTGCCCGTTCTTGCTGTGGATGCTGGCGAGCTTTTCGGAGTCGTGCCGGAACACTTCGCGATCCCAGATCTGCTTCCCATCCGCCGCGTCCAGACAGTAGACGTGGAGTGTCAGTGGCGATCCCGACTCCAGCACCGCGCTGGTGAGGTAGATCCGTCCCTGAACCAAAATCGGTGACGACCAACCGCGCCCCGGCACCGCCACTTTCCACGCCAGGTTGGAATCGCCCGACCACTGGGTCGGTACACCCTTCGCGTCGG
>JAYTHD010000053.1:0-2443 GCA_043732975.1 Verrucomicrobiota bacterium | reverse complement strand
GGCGTGGCGTATTTGAAGGCGGCCGGCGTGGAGACGGCGGCCTTTCCCCCCGCCTACGTTGCCGCCGCTTTGGGCACAGCGCGGGAGAAGGGCAAATTGTTCAAGGACCTGACGGCCTTCGTAAAATTTTATTTCGTCAGCGACGATGCCCTCGAATACGAGGCGGAGGCTCGGGCCAAGGCCTTCATTCCCTCCGCCCGCGGAATACTGGAGACTCTCCACCGTGCGTTTGCAGCGACCGATTTCAGCGCGGTGCAGTTGGAGGCGGCCCTGAAAGTAGAGGCGGCCAGTCTGGGCGCCAAGGTGGGTGCCCTGGTGCAGCCGGTACGGGTCGCCTGCACCGGATCGCTGGTCGGACCGAGCCTCTATCACCTGTTGGAAGTCCTCGGACGCGACCGCGTGGAGCGCCGTCTCGAACGGGCCATCGCCTCGTTGGCTGTCTGATCCCACCGACTTCGGAATGCGGCCTGAATTCAGCTTCAAAAGGACATGAAACGCGTCGTCTTGCTCGGGAGTACCGGATCCATCGGTACGAGCACCTTGAAAGTGGTCGAAGATTTGCCGGAGCAACTCTGCCTGGTGGGGCTGGCGGCCGGTGGGAATGCCGACCTGCTGGCATCGCAGGCCCTGGCGCATCGCGTGGGGATCGTCTCGGTGAACGATCCCGCGAAAGACGCCGAACTCCAGCAGCGGTTGCCGCAGGCCCGTGTTTTGCAGGGCGCGGCGGGATTGATCGAATTGGCAACTCTACCCGAAGCGGATGTGGTTTTGATTGCCATCGTGGGCACGGCGGGACTTGAACCCGCCCTGGCGGCGATTCGTGCGGGCAAGGACATCGCCGTCGCCAGCAAGGAGATCCTGGTGATGGCTGGAGAAATCGTCATGAACGAGGCCCGCCGGTTTGGGGTGCGGGTGTTGGCGGTGGACTCCGAGCATTCGGCGATTTTTCAATGTCTCGATGGCAAACCGCCCGAGTCGGTGCGGCATCTGTGGCTGACCGCGAGTGGCGGACCGTTTCGCGATGCCGCGCGCTGGCCCAAGGAATCACTGGCCGGCATCACTCTGGAGCAGGCCTTGAAGCATCCGAGTTGGGTGATGGGCCGGAAGATCACGATTGATTCCGCGACGCTGTTCAACAAGGGCCTCGAGATGATCGAGGCCCGCTGGTTGTTTGACGTGGGCATGGACCGCGTGCAGGTGGTGGTGCATCCGCAAAGCATTGTTCATTCCATGGTGGAATACGTGGATGGCTCGATCCTTGCGCAGTTGTCGACTCCGGACATGTGCCTGCCGATTCAGTACGCGTTGACGTATCCGGCCCGGGCGAAATCGGACCGGGTGCAAACCAACTTTGCCAAATTGGGTCGCCTGGATTTTGCCGAACCCGATACGGAACGTTTTCCGGCCCTGCTCCTGGCCCGGCGCGCGGGGGACGTCGGCGGCACCCTGCCGGCGGTCTTAAACGCCGCCAACGAAGTGGCCGTGGAAAGCTTCTGCCAACGTCGGCTGAGTTTTACCGGCATCACGGAAACGGTCCGGCGCGTGATGGATGCGCACCGCGTCGTGGAACAGCCGAATCTGGAACAGATTCTGGCCGCCGACACTTGGGCGCGCCAAGCGGCCTCCGGTGCGGTGTAACGCTTCGGTCCCGTGTGGGCTTATCCCACCGGCGTCGCCAACTGGGCTACGGCGGCTTCCAGACTCGCGACGTCGGCGACATTGACGACCGTGACCGATTTATCGATGCGCTTCATGAAACCAGTGAGGGCCGTGCCGGGGCCGAGTTCGATGAAGCGCGTGAACCCCTGGGCGAGCAAGTAACGCATGCTGTCCTCCCAACGCACAGAGGAAGTCACCTGCTGGACGAGCACCGGGGCAATCGTCGCCGGTGCACCGTGGGGTTGGGCCGTGACGTTGGCAATCACCGGGACCCGGGGAGCCAGCAAGGGCACGGCCGCAAGGGCGGCGGCGAGTTTTGGCTGGGCGCTGGCCATGAGTGGCGAGTGGTAGGCTCCGGCCACCGGCAGTGGAATGGCCCGTTTGGCGCCGCGGGCCTTGGCGGCTTCCACCGCTGCGGGAATGCGCGCCGCTTCCCCGGAGATGACGATCTGCCCCGGACAGTTCAGATTGGCCAGCGTCACCCCGGTGGCTTCACAGACTTCCCGCGTGGCGGCCTCATCCAGACCGAGGATCGCCGCCATGCCGCCCCGGGTGGCTTCGCAGGCTTCCTGCATGAAGCGCCCGCGGGCCCGCACCAATTTTAACCCTTCTTCAAATGACCAAACTCCCGCGGCGGCCAGGGCGGTGAATTCACCCAGCGACAAACCGGCCGTGGCGTCAAACGTCAGCCCAGGCACACGTTCCTTCAGCAACTCGAGCGCCACCCAACTCACCAGATAAATGCCCGGCTGCGCATTTTCCGTGTTGGTCAATTCCGTTTCCG
>JAYTHD010000052.1:0-4370 GCA_043732975.1 Verrucomicrobiota bacterium | reverse complement strand
CGTCCCGTCTCGGGCCAGGGAACCGATCTGGCCGCACCCTTGAAACAATTGGCCGGGCTCTTGCGACGGCGCGGCATGGTGGTCGTGATCTCCGATTTTCTCGCGCCGATCGAAACCTGGGAACCGCACCTGGCGTCCCTCGCCGCGATGGGGCATGAACTGGCGGTGTTCCAGGTGCTCGACCCGCGCGAGGTGCAATTCGATTTCCTGAAGCCGATCCTGTTTGAGGACCTGGAGTCCGGGAAAACCCTCTATGTCGATCCCACGGTCATCCGGGAGAAGTATCGCGCCGGTCTTGCGGCCCACACCGAGGCTTTGAAGCAATCGACCCAGCGCCTGGGCGCGGAGTGTTTTTTGTGGCAGACGGATCAGCCCTTGGAGTGGGTGCTGCACGGATACCTGCAGCGGCGCCTGCAACAGGGGCGTTTGGTCCGGCGGGCCCAAAGGTAGCGTATGAGTTTCCTGACCCCGTTTTTCCTGCTCGGCGCGACGGCGATTGTCGGCCCCATCCTGTTCCATCTGATCCGCCGGATCACCCGGGAGCGAATGACCTTCAGTTCGCTGATGTTCCTGATCGCGACGCCGCCGCGGTTGACGCGGAAAAGTCGGATCGAGGACTGGTTGCTGCTGGCGCTGCGTTGTTTGGTGTTGGGACTGATGGCGCTCGGATTTGCCCGTCCTTTCCTGAAAAATCCACCGCCGCCGCTCGACGCCCAGTCGCCACGGAAGCGGGTGGTGCTGTTGGTCGACACGAGTGCCAGCATGCGGCGAACGGATTTGTGGGCGGAGGCACGTCGCCAAGCCGAAGCAATCGCTCGTGAAGCGGGTCCGGCCGACGAATTCGCACTCTTGACCTTCGCCCGTTCCACCGAGACCCGGGTGTCCTTCGACGATTGGCGTCGGGCGCCCGTGGGCGATCGGGCGACGTTAATCGCCGGACGATTGGCGGACACATCACCGGGCTGGCAGGGAACGCAGCTCGGCGCGGCGCTGGTCCGCGCCAGTGAGCTGCTGGCCGAGGCGGCGACGCAGGAGGCGCCGGGAATCCGTCGTATTGTGCTGATCAGTGATCTCCAGTCGGGCAGCCACCTGGAGGCGCTGCAATCGTATGAATGGCCCAAGGAGCTGGAAACGGTGGTGGTGCCGTTAACGCCGGCGAAACTCGGAAATGCCTCGGTGCAATGGTTGCCGGACGGCGGCGAAGGGGATCTGTCCGCGACGAATCAGATTCGCGTGCGGGTCAGCAACAGTGCGGATGGCGTGCCCGAGAAATTCCAGGTCGGCTGGGCCGGCGCTGCGGGGAATGGGTTCGAAGGAAAGCCCGCCGATATTTATGTGCCCGCGGGCCAGAATCGGACCGTCGTGCTGCCGGCATTCATCCCGGGGACCAGCGGGCAGAAGGTTCTGCTGACCGGCGATGGCCAGCCGTTTGACAACTTGATCCACGTGGTGCCTCCGGAGCCGGTGCGATCAAGCGTGGTCTACTGGGGGGCGGAAGCGGTGACGGATGCGCGTCAGCCCGCCTTCTTCCTGCGGCAATCCCTGCCGCATACCCGGGCGCAGGACGTGTCGTTGCTCACCCGCAACGCGGCGCGACCGGTATCTCCGGCGGAATGGGACGCTGCCGCGTTGTACGTCGTGAGTGATGGGTTGCCCGCGGAGATTTCGGCCGAAATCCGGCGTCGGGTAATGGCCGGCAAGGGATTGTTGATCCTGCTGAAAAGCGCGGCGATGGCGGACACGGTGGCGCGCCTGCTGGGGGTCGACTCGTTGCCCGTGACCGAGGCCGTGGTGCGGGATTATGTGATGTGGGAAAACATTGATTTCCGGCATCCCTGTTTCGCCCCTTTTGCCGATCCCCGATTTAGCGATTTTACGCGGATCCATTTCTGGAAATACCGTCGGTTCGATCACCAGGGCATTCCCGATGCCCGGGTGGTGGCGGGGTTCGATTCCGGTGATCCGGGATTGGTCGAAGTGCCCGCGGGCCGCGGCCGGATTTTGATGCTGGCGTCGGGCTGGCATCCCGCGGATAGTCAGTTGGCCCTGTCGACCAAGTTTGTTCCGCTGATGTATTCGATCCTGGAGTTGATGGGCGGAGCGGTGCCGACGGCGGGGCAGGTGGTGGTGGGCGAGCCGGTGGCGGCGCCCCCTGGCTTTGGTGCCCGCGAAGAGGTGACCCTGGAAAAGCCCTCGGGAGCCCCGGTGTCGCTGGGTGTGGGCGGCACGAATCTGCCGGCGATCGATGAACCGGGATTGTATGTGTTGCGGACGAGTACGGCCAGCCACCGGTTTGCCGCGAATCTCGATCCATGGGAATCACGGACCTCACCGCTCTCGCTGGACGATCTCGAGCGACTGGGTGTGCCGGTGCGCCACCCCGTCAGCACTCTTTCCCCGGCGGCGGAGTCCAAGGCGCGGGAGGCGCTGCAAAGTCAGGAAGCGGAGGGGCGACAGAAAATGTGGCGTTGGTTTGTGATCGCAACTCTGGCACTGTTGCTGGGCGAGACCGTCATGGCGGGTTGGACGACCCGGAAGGTACGGCGGGTGACGGAAGTGGCCTGATGGATGAGCAGAAAATCGCGGGACTGGAAACAACTATGAAAGACACCCGATTAAAGGCGCGGCTCACTGGGGTGGCCCGACGCCAGGCTTGCCTCCGCGCGGCGAAAGTGGTTGCGCTGGGCTGGCTGGGATTGGCCGCACTGGCGCTGGCCTTGGGTTGGATGCACCAATCCTTGGGCTTTGGATCCCCGTGGACGCTTCCGGGCCTGGGCTTGGTGGCCGTGGGCCTGGCGGCGGGATTGGGGTGGCGCGAGTGGCGCCGACCGGTTTCCCTCCGGGAGGCCGCGGCGTCCGTGGAGCAGGCGTTTCCCGATCTGCAAGGGCTTGTCCTGACCGCCGTTCAGCAGCAGCCCGATGAACAGGGCGAATGGAATGTGCTGCAACGCCGCGTCATGGATCGTGCGGTGGCCCACGATGGCCAGCAGGACTGGCGCACGGTCGTCCCCGATTCGCGCATCGGCGTCGCCTGCCTGTTTCCGCTGGCGGCGGGCGTGATGTTGCTCGCCATGCTTTGGCTGAATTACGTGCCGCCGCAGCGGCGGGCGGAAATTGCCGCCCGCCGCAGCGTCGAACGCAGCGGCGTGGAAGTGACGCCCGGCGATGCCCTGATCGAAAAAGGGGAAAGCCTGGTGGTCCTGGCCCGCTTTGGCGGGGCGCTGCCACCGGGTGCGGAGATGGTCTATCGGATGAGCAACGGACGGGAACAGCGGGTGAAGTTGACGCGCAATCTGAAGGATCCGGTTTTCGGCGGCAGCCTTTCCGAGGTGGGGGAAGATCTGGCTTATCGCATCGAGTATGCCGGGAAATCCACGAAGGAATTTCAGGTCCGGGTTTTCGAACATCCCCGGCTGGAGCGGGCCGATGCCGAATTGACCTACCCGGAGTACACCCACCTGGCAGTCAAGCGAATCGAGGACACCAAACGCATCAGTGCGGTGGAGGCGACGCGGGTCAGTCTGACGCTGAACCTGAACAAGGCGGTGGCGTCCGCGCAGTTGATCTCGCGAGTGACCAATGTCCCGGCGCTGACGCTCCAGGTCTTCACCAATCGGGCGGTGGCATTGCTCCCGGCGCATGTGCTGGAGCGTTCCGCCTCCTACGACCTGCGCTTGGTCGATGCCGAAGGACGCTCGAACAAAGTGGCCAGCACCTTTGTATTTGAAGCGGTGAAGAACCGGATTCCGGAAATGAAACTGGCCTCGCCGCGGGGTGACATCAAACCGTCGGCGCTGGAGGAGGTTCATTTTGAAGGAACGGTCTGGGATGATTTCGGCATTCTGTCGTACGGGATCGCTTATTCAGTTTCCGACGGCGAAGTGCGGTCGATCGATCTGGGGACCAATGTGGCGGCCCAGGTGAAGACGCCGTTTGTGTTTGAGTTGAAGCTGGAGGATCTCAAGGTGCGACCGGATCAGTTGCTCGCCTGGTTTGTGTGGGCGGATGATCTCGGACCCGACGGACAGCTCCGGCGGAATCAGGGCGACATGTTTTACGCGGAGGTGCGACCCTTTGAAACGGTTTTTCGGGAAGGGCAGGGCGGTGGTGGCGAGGGCGAGGGTGGTGAGAAAAAGGAAGGAGCCACCAAGAAGCTGGGTGAGTTGCAGATGCAAATCCTGAATGCCACCTGGAAATTGCTGCGGGAATATCCGGCGGGTCGCGGCGGCAAGCCGGCGACGGATGCGAAGCCGGATTCCAAATTGAAGCCGGGTGGCGCCTCCGGGGAAAAATCCCGGCGGGCCGGGGTGACCGACGGCGTGGTTTCTGCAGAATTCCGGGAGCGCTGGCTGCGGCTGCGGCCGGGGATC
>JAYTHD010000051.1:0-8387 GCA_043732975.1 Verrucomicrobiota bacterium | reverse complement strand
TTTGGCTCTGCCCAGTTGGTTCGCTCCGGCCCCGGCCGGCTGGAACTCGTCGGCGGCTCGACTGAGGAACGGGCCGAAGCCCGTGAGTGGGCCAGTCTTTTCCTCGACGCCGAGTACGTCGCCTGGCGACCGTTGGCAGCCTGAAACTCCGCCCGTGGAGCCGCGCCGCCTCCGCCATCAACGCCCCACGCGATCCATGCGCCATAACAGCCATCCGCCAATGCCCATGAAGAAAAAATTGGGCACCCAGAGAATGAGATGCGGGTGCCAACGGGTGCGGGTCTCCAAGGCTTGTCCCAGAATGATGAAGGCGTAGTAGACGAGCATCAACAGCAACGCGAGCCCGATGCCCAGATTCGTCTCCCGCCGGTGGCCGCGCAGGCCGAGGGGAATTCCCAGCAGGGTGAAACCGAAACACGCGAAGGAAAACGCGACCTCCCGATGCAATTGCATGACCACCGGCGCCGGCTCGCCGCCCGCCGCCCGAATTTCCCGCCGTTCGCGCCAGAGTTGACGCAGGGTCATGTCGCTGTACTTCGGCTTCAGAACGATCCCACTCGGCAAGTTCGTTCGCACTTCCTGATGGTAAAAGGGCTGGAGGCGAAGATCGTTCGTCCCCTGCACCATGACGCCCTGCACGTCGCGTAACACCAACTCCACAGTCTGACCGCTTGGGTCCGGTATGATTTCGCCGGACTGCGCATGCGCGTCGAGCAGCCGAAGCCCGTTTTTCAGCTGGTAAACCAGCACGTCCTCGATCTGATTGCTCTGCGCCCGGTGCGCATAAACCGTGAAGGAACCGAAGTTCACATATTGCCCCTCCGCCACCGCCGAGGCCCGCCCGGGCTGTAACGCCAGGCCCGCCGCCTGCCGCTTCAGCGCATTGAAGGCCACCCGGCAACGCGGCGATATCTCCATGTTGAACCAACCGCACAATGCGCACATCAAGATGCTCAAACCCAAAACCGGTGCCGATAACGCCACCAGACTCCACCCGCCCGCCCGGGCCGCGGTGATCTCCTGGTCCGCACTCAATCGACCAAACACCAGCAGCGCGGACGTCAGCATCCCGATCGGCAGCGCAAACGCGAGGAGGAACGGCACCAGGAGCAAGACCGCCTGACCGATCTGGGCCAGCGACAGATTGCCGGTCGCCAGCAGGTTCAACACCTCTTTCAGAATGCTGCCCAACAACAACACCGCCGTAAAGACGGCCACCGTCAGCAACAACGTCGCCGTCGTCTGCCGCAAAATGTATCGGTGCAATGTGCCCATGTGCCTCGTCAGGCTGGCCGATATTTCCCGGGCGGTCAGGAAAAAGAACGGTCCCGCCTCGACCGACCCGGAAGGCGCGGGGAACCCCGCCACCCGCTCGCCGACCAACCCGACAGCGACACTTCCAAAGAATTTTGATCGCGGATGACACAGCTGACGCGGATAGACTCGAAAATTGGGGTTCCGTATCTGCGTTATCCGCGGTTCACTTTCTGAAAGTGTCCCTGGAGTGCTAAAACTTCTTCGGCACGCCTTCCTCCAAAACGTGCAGCCGATCCAAAAGCCCCGCCGCCTGTGCCAACTGCTTCAACCAGCGCGGCGGTTCGTCCAAATCCTCGAAACCCAGCCGGAACGTCCCGTAGTGCATCGGTACCATCTGATCCGCCCCCAGATCAATAAACGCCTGCAGAGCCTGATCGGGCCCCATATGGACCTTGCGGAACGATTCGGGAAAATACGCCCCGATCGGCAGCAGGGCCAATTCCGGCGACAACCGTTCGCCGATTTCCCGAAAACCTTCGAAATAGGCGGAATCCCCGGCGTGATAAATCGAGCGGCCGCGGCACTCAATCACAAAACCGCCGTAACCCCGATTCGTATCCCGCAACGTCCGCGCCCCCCAATGCTGTGACGGCACCAGCGTCACCCGCCAGTCTCCCTGGCCAAACGACTCCCACCACCGCAGCTCGATGACCCGCTCAAATCCCAGGCTTCGGGCCAGATTCCCGCAGCCCCAAGGCAGCAGGCATAATTTGGGCGACGGCAACCGGCGGAGGGAGGGCTTGTGAAAGTGATCAAAATGCGCGTGCGTCAGCAGCACCAGATCGATGGGTGGCAAATCGTGCACAGAAAGCCCCGGTCGACGCAAGCGCTTCAACAGGAACAGCCAGTTCGCAAAGTTGGGATCCACCACCAGGTTGAGTCCGGGAAATTGAATGAGAAACGACGCGTGCCCGATCCACGTCATCGCCAGTTCTTCGTCGAAGAGGTGCGGAAACTCCGGCGTCTTGGTCGTGCCCGTCCGCCGCGTGATCAACGCCTTCCAGACCAGCTCATGAAAAAAAGTGCGCGGCGAAAAATGGTTCGCCGGGGTCAATTCCTTGAACGAACGCGGAATCCGACGACGGCGGATCGGTTTGGACTCGTGGCTCATGAAGACGGTGACGGAAAACGGTGACGGGGGCGGTCTGAATCGAGAATCCGCGGCCGCCTAACAACTCGTCGGCAGTTCCTGCAAAACCTTCACCGCATGCGGAATGGCCCCGGCCACGAAGCGCAGGCAATCCACCGCACCCTGGGGCTTGCCCGGCAGACAAACGACGAGCGTGGCGCCCACACTCGCGGCCAGTCCCCGGGATAAAATTGCGTTGGGGGTCAATTCCAGGGACCGCATCCGCATCGCCTCGCCAAACCCCGGCAACTCCCGGTCGGCCAGGGCCATGACCGCTTCGGGCGTCACATCCCGGCGGGCCACCCCCGTCCCACCGGTCGTCAGCACCAACTGGGCTCCCCGCGTGATCTGCTCCCGCAGCGCCCGCTGAATGGCCGTCTGTTCGTCCGGCACAATGCCCTCAGCCACCACCGTCCACCCGTATCCCCCGGCCGCCGCCCGCACGGCCGGACCGCCCAAGTCCTCATACTCTCCACGGCTGGCCCGATCCGAGACCGTGATGATTCCGACTTGAATTTGCATAAGCCAAACTTGGCCCGGCGATCATCCCCTCGGCCAGCAAAAAACCCGGCCGTCATTGCCGGCCGGGCGGGACCAAGCAAGGGGCGTCGACTCCGGACAGACGCAGGAGCTCGCTTACTTCGCCTTCAATGCGGCCTCGATCGCCGCCACCACCGCGGGATCATCAGGGGTGGTCTTGGGTTCGAACCGGCTCACGACCTCACCCTTCCGATTCAACAGGAACTTGCCGAAATTCCAGGCGATATCGCCAGGAAACCTGGCTTCCTTGCCCGTCAAGGCAGCGTACAGCGGATGCTGCTCCGGACCCTTCACGTGCACCTTGCCCATCAGCGGAAAGCTCACGCTGTACTTGGTTGAGCAGAACGTCTTGATCTCGTCGGCCGTCCCCGGCTCCTGGCCGCCAAAGTCATTGCAGGGCACGCCCACGATGACCAGACCCTGGCTCTTGTATTTCTGAAAAGTGGCCTCCAGAGCCTTGTACTGCGGCGTCAAACCGCACTTGGAGGCAACATTCACCAGCAACACCACCTTGCCTTTGTAGGCGTTGAGGGCGGTGTCCTTGCCGTCGATGTCCTTGAACGGAATTTCCGTGATCGACGGTGCGGTGGCGGCGAGGGCGGTCAGGGAGGCCAGCATGGCGGTAGCGAATATTTTGAGGTGTTTCATACGGAAATACTATGTGACGGCAAACCCACTGGTCAACCCGTCGAATGGCCACCCCACTTTCTAGACGGCCTCCACCTCGTCCGCCTGCACCCGCACCGCCGCCGATTGACCAATGAAATCCAGGCGCAGATAAACCTCCAGCAAACCCGAGCGCCGCTCGACCATCCCCTCCAGGCCGCGCAACGGCCCACGGACGATGTGCACCCGCATGCCGTCCACCACCTCCGGCGCGAGCCGGATTTCCCGCCGGGTCGCCAACGCCCGCAAGATGTCCTCCAACTGAGTGGCGAATTCCGCCTCATCAGGCGGCGTCAGGACCCGGGCGACGTGGTCGTTCTGGGACAGTCGGGTGCACTGGCCGGCAGTCGCCCGAAAAAATACATACCCGGGGAACAGCGGCTTGGTGAATTCAACCGTCTTCCCGTGATATTTTTTGATGCTGGGATACAACGGTAAACACACCTCGAGGCCATCGCGCTCGCAAAATTCCGCGATCTTTTTTTCGCAACGCGGACCGGTATGCGCCGCGCGCCAGAGTACCAGCGGGGAGTCGACGGCGCTCACGGGGTCTTCGCCGTCTCCTTCCCAGCGGCCGCCTGTTCCAGGTGCCAGGCCGCGGCGCGACGCTCCAATGCCGTCACCCACCAGGCCAGCAATCCCAGACCCGCCAAAGTGATCCACATCACCATCGATCCGGTGGCATCGTGGATCGCGTGCAACGCCGGCTCACCCCCCGATTGGGCGGCCAGGGAAAGTCGCAACGAGCGCGCGATGTTCCCCAGCACGGCTAGCGCGACGCCCGCGAGACCGAAAAAAACCTTCCAGCCCGACCGCCGAATCACCAGATCCCCCACGAACAACGCCACCATGATCGACGATTGCAGGCTCCGGATTCCTGCGCAGGCTTCATCGACGCCGACCGTTGTCTTCGACAGTACAATGACATGCCCATTCAGAACCGCCGGCACGCCCAGCAGCTTGAGCACCTCCACGTTCACGGTCGCCACCAGCGATTGGAGGGACAACACGATCGGCTGGCGCAGCGTGTTCGGCAGCGGCACGGCGATGAAGAAAAACGCCAGCGGAAAGAAAAAATGACGGACCGTCCGCCAGCCGGAGGCGGCCAGTCCGAGCGCCAGAAGAAAACTCAAACATCCAAGACTCAACGCGAACGAAGGGGCCGCCGCCCGGGCGACGCCGTGTTTCCACAATTCCGCCAGCAGCACCCACGGCATGCCCAACAACGCCAGTCCCAGCACCTGCGCCGGCGGCGCGGCCACGTCTTCACGCGGCCGCGTGGGCCATCGCTCCCACGCCAGATAAACCGCGAGAACCACGACAATCGGTCCGAATCGATACTCCGTCAGCGATTCCCATTGGTACCACAAATCCCCCAGCCACCAAGCGGCCACGGCCAGAGCAGGCAGCCACCAACGCCAATCCCCCGGCGGCACCGCTGCCACCCGAGGACCCGCCGCTTTCGGGGGTTCAATCGAGCCCGTCCCATCCATGAACCCCCTGCGATAGCCGGAAACCAGTCCGCGGACAAGTCTCGAATCCCCGGTGCCTCCGTGGATTTGAGCCGCTCGACAACGCCTCATAAAGTCCGGACCCTGGCGGCCCAATCCTGAGAGCCGGTTCGAAAATTGAAAACGGTGGGGATACAAATTCACCCCACGGAGATCGGGCACTTCCGGCGCCGCACCCGACCGGTGGCCGCACTGCAGCTTTGACCAGAATCCCCGCCTTCAAAAGCCTGGTTGTAACCTCGCCGCATTGGTGGTTGTTCGTGTTCATTCGTGGTTAAACGGAAGGGACGAGGCTCGGGCAAAATTCAACCTTCAACCTTGCTGTCCTCAACAATCTGTGGTGTTGTCGCGGGAAGTTATAATGCCGCCACGACACCCGTTCCGACCACGCCTCCACGCGTGGTGTCAAACCCGCCTCCCGGCGGGCGGTCGATGGTTCTTTCCAGCCATCCTGTGCTGGCTCGGGATGACCGTCCACAGCTTCGCCCGGGAAGTGCCCAAGCAATCCGCTTTGTGGTCGCTTCACCCAGTCGTCCGCCCGGAGGTGCCGCGCGGAGTCACCGAGTCCACCAACGCAATCGACGCCTTCATCGCCGAGGCGTGTCGGGCGGCCGGCGGTCAACTCCTGCCCGCCGCCGAGCCCCGCGTCTGGTTGCGCCGCCTTACGCTCGACCTGACCGGACTGCCCCCGACAATCGAAGAGCAGGAGTCCTTTCTACGGGACACCTCAAGCGCCGGCTGCGAACGCGTCGTGGAACGATTGCTGGCCAGTGAACAACACGGCGTGCACTACGGCCGTCATTGGCTCGATGTGCTCCGGTACAGCGATGTGGACAACGACATGCCGGCGGCGCGCGGCATTCACCTCTGGCGCGATTGGATCATCCACGCCCTGAATCAGGACCTGCCCTACGATGAATTTGTCCGCGCACAAATCACCGGGAATCGGGCCGCCCGCCGGCGCGCCGTTTCGCCGGAAGGCCATCTGATGACCATCGAACCGCGCCCGGAAGATCTCTTCGCCCTGGGCTTTCTGGCTCGCGGCGCGGCGTCCCGCGACAACAAGGATCAGCAACTGGCCTTCGCCGCCGTGGAAACAATTTCCACCACCTTCCTTGGCATGACGATCGGTTGCGCCCGGTGTCACGATCATTTCTTCGACCCCATCACCCAGGGCGATTTCTACGCGCTGAAGGCGATGTTTGATCCGCTGGTGCTTCGGCCGGTGGAACTCGCCACCACCGCGGAATTATTCAAACAGGGCGAAGCGGTGGCGGAGCATGAAGCGCGGGTGAAGGCGGTGGTCGATGCCATGCGCGAATACATCGCGCCCTACCACAACCGACTCTACGAAGAACGCCTGTCGGCCCTGCCCGCCGAGGCGCAGACCGCCATCCGCAAGCCCGAGAAACTTCGCTCCGCTGCCGAGCAGAAGTTCGCCGATGACTATCATCCGATCCTCCGAATTGATCCGGACAAGGTCGAGGTGATCATGCCCTCCAACGCCATTCCGCGTTACAAAGAGTTCCTCAAACAACTGGCGGCGCTCAAGGCACCCGAACCGCTGCCCGTTTTCTGGACCGTCGAAGACGACGCCAAACGTCTGTCCGAAAAGAGCTATGTCCTCACCACCGGCGATCCGTTGCGACCGAAACTCTCCCAGGAAGTTTCCCCGGGTTTGCCCTTCACCACCACACCTCCCGAGATCCGCGAGAGTCGGCGCGCCACTTTGGGCGATTGGCTGACCGCACCCGAAAATCCGCTGTTCGCCCGCGTGGTGGTCAATCGTATCTGGCAATGGCATTTCGGCACCGGTCTGCACCCGTCCACGAGTGACTTCGGAGCGCTGGGCGGCCAACCCACTCATCCGCGCTTGCTCGACTGGCTGGCCTCCGAATTTGTCGCCCACAAATACAGCATGAAATGGCTGCACCGGCTGATCGTCAGTTCTGAAACCTACCGACGCGCTTCCACCGGGGCGACCGACGTCGTTGCGGCCAACCGGCGCCGGGATCCCGAAAATCGACTGCTTTGGCGATTCCCCTTGAAGCGCCTGGAAGCCGAACCCATCCGCGATTCCCTGCTCCAGGCCGCCGGCACGCTCGACCTGGCCGTGGGCGGCAAATCCTTTGAAGACTCCGCCACGAACGCACCGCCGCGCCGGGGCGCCTACATCCGTCGTGGGTATCAACCCTACCGCGACGTCATGTCGGTGTACCTGCAAACCTTCGACGCCGAGGACGGCCGCACCACCTGCCCCCGACGCACCCAGACCGTCACGGCGCCGCAATCACTGTTCCTCATGAACAACGAACTCGTGGAGACCACCTCCAGGCAGTTCGCGCAACGCCTGCTCACCCAATGCGCCGGCGACCTCGATCGACTCATCAGCCGCGGTTTCCAGGAGGCGTTGGGGCGCCCGCCCACCGCTGCGGAACGGAGCAAGACCTTGGAATATCTCCGCGACACGCCCAATCCCGAAAAACGGCTGGCCTGGCTGATCTTCAACCTGGATGAATTTGTCTATGTCCCCTAATTTCCTTCTCAACCCAAGTGCTTCCAACCCGACGTCACCCGGCCGCTCCGGTCGACGCCAGTTCCTTTTTCAGGCCGCAGGCGGATTCCTCGGTGCCGCCCTCGGATCCCTCTGGGCGCAGGACGGACGGATCCCCGGCGCTCAGGTGACGCCCTCGCAGCCCGCCCGCGCGCGGTCCGTGATCTTTCTCTTCATGTGCGGGGGCGTGAGTCACATCGACACCTTTGACCCCAAGGACAACAAATACGCGGGCAAGCTGATCGATGCGATCGGGTTCGGCGATAACCTGGCCGAAATGAAACGCCCGGTGATCCCCTGCCACCGGACATTCACGCCCCGCGGCGAAGCGGGCATTCCCGTTTCCGACTGGTTTCCCCACGTCGGCGGCGTTGTCGATGACCTCGCGGTCATCCGTTCGATGTGGTGCCATGAGACCAACCATTTTCCCGCCGTGGCAGAAATGGCCACCGGACACCGGGATCGCGTGGTGGAACACGCCTGCCTGGGGAGTTGGATTAATTACGCGCTCGGCTCGGAAAACCGCAATTTACCCAGCTTCGTCAACATTGGACGTCCGTCGTCGCCGGCGCAATTGAGCGGCGGCTACTTGGGCGCCTCGTTCGCCGCCACGCCCTTCAATCCCGGAGCGATTCCCATTCCCGATCTCCAACCCCAGGCCGGAGTTTCA
>JAYTHD010000050.1:0-5498 GCA_043732975.1 Verrucomicrobiota bacterium | reverse complement strand
CGTATGACCGATCGCTGGACCCCCTCCCTTCCGACCTCGCGGCGCTCCCGCGGCTTCACCTTGATTGAACTGCTGGTCGTCATTGCAATCATCGGGATTCTGGCGAGCATGCTGCTCCCCGCCCTGACCCGCGCCAAACTCAAGGCCACCGGCGCCGCCTGCACCAGCAACATGAAGCAACTCGTTCTCGGGGTGCATGTCTACGCGAATGATTTTGCGGACGGCCTTCCGGAATCGAGCGGCATGAACGCCGGCGGATATTGGGTGGGACCGACGCCCCCGATTTCGGCCGGCATCTCCAGGACGGAAGCGTTGAATCGGGTCCAGAAGGGTCTCACGAACGGTCCGCTGTGGAAATATTGCACGGCGTTTGGCGCCTACCATTGCCCCGGCGATCTCCGCACGAAGAACCGGAAACCCGGCAGCGGTTGGGCCTACGACAGCTATTCCAAATCCGATCCCATCGGCAACAATTCCAGCGGCGGATGGGTGGGGGCGCAGTATCTTTACAAGAAACTCGGCAGCATCGTGAACCCGGCGGACACGTTTGTATTTGTCGAGGAGTCTGATCCGCGGGATTACGAAAACGGCACCTGGGCCTTCAACATCCCGCCGGGTTGGGTGGACACGTTCGCCGTGTTCCACGGAAATTGGAGCACCTTTGCCATGGCCGATGGCCACGCGGAGGGCCGCAAGTGGATCGACCCGGCCACCGTCAAGGCCGCCAAGGATTCGGCGGAAGGCATCAGCAGCTTTTTCTGGACCGGCGGAGGGGCCAAGAACCCGGACTTCGTTTGGGTGGCCAATCATTACCAATACAACGGCTGGAAGCAGTACCCGTAAGCGGGCCGGCTGCCCTCTCGCAACTCGAACCACGCAGGCGCCCGGCGATGACACATTTCCAATATCTCGACTGGGCTATTGCAGCCACTCTGATGGTAGCTGTGGTTCACGCCGACAGCACTCCTCCCCCCTCCGCACACCGTCAGTTGCCGCACGCGATGCACGGGACGATGCTGGATCGTCCCCTCATCAAGGTGGGTATTGGCGACGGCGATTTCACGGGAGCGGATCAGCGGGCGCTCCAAGCCGCCGTGGATTATGTGGCGGGCCTGGGGGGAGGCACGGTGGAAATTGGTGAAGGGGTCTTCGCGATGCAGGATTCGTTGCATCTGCGCTCCCATGTGACCGTCCGGGGACAGGGCGCCAAGACGGTCCTGCACAAGGTCCGTTCCGCCAGTTCGCCGCTGGAATTGGACGGGGATTATGGCGAGGAACAGTTCACCGTGCGCGCGGCCGCCGGCTTCCACGTCGGCGACGGCGTGACGATCCGGGACAAGAATTCCGGAGGATTCCACACCACCGTGGCACGCATCACGGGACGCACGGGAAACACCTTCGCCATCAGCACGCCCCTCAATGCCGACTGCATGGTTTCCAGCGGCGCCACGGCCGAGACCGTCTTTCCTGTCGTCAGCGGATATCATACGGAAGCGGTGCGACTGGAGCGATTAACGATTGATGGCAACCAGGCGGAAAATGCCCACATGGATGGCTGTCGCGGCGGGGGCATCTTTTTGTACCGTTGCCCGGGAACGGTGATTTCCCAGTGCGTGGTCCGCGCCTTCAATGGTGATGGCATCAGCTTCCAGCAGAGCAACGATGTGCAGGTGACGAATTGCGTGACCGAGAACAACGCCTCGCTGGGATTTCATCCGGGCAGCGGTTCGCAACGTCCCCATGTGGCCGACTGCGTGGCCCGGGAAAACGGCGAGGACGGCCTGTTCCTTTGCTGGCGGGTGAAGAACGGCGTTTTCGAAAACAATCTACTGGAAGGCAATGGCCGATTTGGCATTTCCATTGGTCACAAGGACACCGACAATCTGCTCCGCTCCAACCGGGTGATCGGCAATCACGAGGACGGGATCTTTTTTCGCAACGAATCCGCGGGCATGGCGGGACACCGCAACCGGATCGAAGACAATCTCATCGAAAACAACGGCCTCGCCCGGCCGGCGGCGGGCATCCGGGTTCGCGGCGAAACCGGCGATTTGATTTTGAAGGGCAATACCATCCGCGACACGCGCCCGGAAAAGGAGCGACAGCAAATCACCGGCATCCGGCTGGAAGAAAATGTGGGCGCCGTGGTCACCGAGGGAAATGCGATCGACGCCCGGGTGGCGGTGGAAGACGGGCGCAAGGTCCGTTGAAGTGGCGGAATCTGGCCGTCCACTCTGTGAACGGGCCCGACGGGCGCATGGCGCCGAATTCGACTTTGCCCGCCGGCAATCCAGCGGCAGTTTATGGCCGTGAACTTCCTGCATTTGCGTCGCGGCCGGTGGCTGGTTTTTGGGGGACTTCTCCTAAGCCCATGGCTGATCTCAGCAGCCGACGTCGACCGCCCGTCGACCGCCGGTGGTGGGAGCGATCCATCGATCCAGCAAACCACCCCCAAGGCGGCTGCGGACGAAAGGAAGCGAAATCATTGGGCGTGGAAACCGCCCATGCGCCCGGCTCCGCCTGCGGTAGGGACGCCGGCCGTGGCCCGGACGCTGATAGACACGTTCATTCTGGCCCGCTTGGAGCGGGAACATCTGACCATGCCGGCGGAGGCGGACCGCATCACCCTGCTCCGGCGATTGCATTTTGATCTCACCGGCCTGCCTCCGTCGATTGAAGAGACGGATCGCTTCGTGGCCGACACCGCGCCGGATGCCTACGCGCGCAAGGTCGATGAACTCCTCGCAAGCCCGCACTTTGGGGAACGCTGGGGACGGCACTGGCTGGATGCGGCGCGGTACGCCGACTCCGATGGCTATGAAAAAGACAAGCCGCGCTTCGTTTGGGCTTACCGGGACTGGGTGGTCAACGCCCTGAACCGCGATATGCCTTACGACCGTTTTGTCGTGGAACAGATCGCCGGCGATCTGCTGCCCGATGCGACGCCCGCGACGACGGTGGCGACGGGCTTCCTCCGCAACGCGATGCTGAACGAGGAAGGCGGGGTCGATCCCGAACAGTTCCGCATTGACGGTCTGATCGACCGCCTGGATTGCATCGGCAAGAGCGTGCTGGGCATCACCATCCAATGCGCGCAATGTCACAACCACAAGTTCGACCCGATCTCGCAGGAGGAGTACTACCGGATGTTTGCGTTTCTGAACAATGATCATGAATCGTCGCGAATTTATTACACGCCCGAACAGACGCGACTGACGGCCAATCTCACCCGCCAGATCCGGGATCTGGAGGAGGGCCTCCGCCACACCACGGCCGGCTGGGAGGACCGCATGGCGACGTGGGAGGCCGGCGTCCTTTCGAATCAGCCTCCGTGGGAAATCGTGCAAGCGGTCAACAGCAGCGACAACGGCGAGCGGTTTTATTACTACGAGGATGGCTCCATCCGGGCGGCGAGTTATGCGCCGACATTCTGGACCGCCCATTTCAAGGCGACCAATCATTTGGCCTCCATCGGTGCGCTTCGCCTGGAGCAATTGCCGGATCCGAATCTGCCCTGTGGCGGCCCCGGGCGATCAATCAAGGGCATGTCCGCCCTCAGCGGCTTCCAGGTGACGGCCGAGGAAATCGGCACCGCGAAAAAAGTGGAGGTGAAGTTTGTGAAGGCGACGGCGGACTTCGCCAACGCCGAAAAGCCCCTGGAACCGGAATTTCAATCCGAGAGTCGCAATCGGGAAAAGGGCGACAAACGCACCTATGGCCCGGTGGCATTCGCGATCGATGGCAAGGACGATACGGCCTGGGGTATTGATGCCGGACCGGGCCGACGCAACGTGGCCCGGCAGGCGGTTTTCATTCCCGAGACACCGATTGCCTTTACCAACGGGGTGATCCTGACGTTGCACCTGCAACAAATGCACGGCGGGGACAATTCGGATGACAACCAAAACCATAACCTGGGCCGGTGGCGGATCAGTGTGAGCGCTGACACCAATGCCGTCGCGGACACGGTCCCGGCGAACGTCCGTGAAATCTTCCGCACCCCGCGCGCGCAGCGGACGCCGAATCAGGTGGCCGCGGTCTTCAGCCATTGGCGGACCACCGTCCCGGAGTTCAGCGAGTCCAACGCCAGGATCGAGGCGCTGTGGCGACAATGGCCCGAGGGCATCCCCACCTTGACGCTGGCGGCCCGCCGGGGAATGGGACCGGGCGATGCCATTCGCGCGACGCGAATATTCAAGCGGGGCGATTGGTTGAAACCAGACCAGGAAGTGAGCCTGGGGACGCCGGCATTCCTGCATCCCCTGCCCTCGAATGCGGACGCCACGCGTCTGACCCTGGCGCGCTGGCTGGTCGATCCCCGATCGCCCACCACGGCACGCGTGGCCGTGAACCGGATGTGGCAGCAATTGTTTGGGACGGGGTTGCTGGAAACCCCCGAGGATTTCGGAACACAAAGTCCGCCCGTCTCTCATCCGGAACTGCTCGATTGGCTGGCGGTTGAATTCATGGAACCCGGCCTGTCTGCGGGGGGCGAACGATCAGTGCGCCCGGCGGCGTGGAGTGTGAAGCACCTGCTGCGATTGTGCGTGAACAGCGCGGTATACCGGCAGGGTTCGCGAGTCACCCCCGAACTCTACGCCCGGGACCAATTCAATCGGTTGCTGGCCCGTGGGCCGCGATTCCGCGTCGACGCCGAGGTGGTGCGGGACACGGCATTGTCGGTCGCCGGTTTGTTGAATCCGACGTTGGGTGGACGGGCGGTCTATCCCCCGGCACCCGATTTTCTTTTCCGTCCACCCGCGAGTTACGGGCCCAAAGTATGGAACGAAGAAACGGGCGCTGACCGCTATCGGCGAAGTCTCTACACGTTCCGTTTCCGCAGTGCGCCCTATCCCGTCCTGCAGGCGTTTGACGCGCCGAACGGTGATTTCTCGTGTGTCCGCCGGCTTCGTTCCAACACGCCGCTCCAGGCGCTTACGTCGCTGAATGAACCGTTGTTTGTGGAAGCCGCCCAGGCCTTGGCGCGACAGACGGTGACCTCGGGCGGGACCACGGACGACGAACGACTGACCTATGCGTTTCGCCGCGTGTTGCAGCGGCCGCCAACGTCCACGGAGGCGGCCACGCTGCGGAAGTTGCTGCGGCGTCAGTCCGAGCATCTGGCGGAGGGTTGGGTGAATCCGTCGGAGTTGGCGACTGGCCATGGCGCCGTTCCGCGGAACCTGCCAGCGGGGGTGACCCCAACCCAGTTGGCGGCCTTCACTTCGGTCAGCCGGGCGCTCTTGAACCTGGATGAGGCAGTCACCAAGGAATAGTCCGTCGTGACGCCCAACCGCACCGCCAGCCCGCCACCTGGCGGTGCGGAGCGGGAGGTTGGGTCAACCCATCGGTACTCATGTTTCTTTCACCCGCCAGTGGTAATCGCCGGCACTTTTTGAGCCGGATGGGTGCTGGCTTTGGCGCCGTCGCACTGCACGCCCTCGGGCAGTGGGCGTCCGGGGCGACCCGTGCCGACGACGGACTGCGGGATCCACTTA
>JAYTHD010000049.1:0-14023 GCA_043732975.1 Verrucomicrobiota bacterium | reverse complement strand
GTCACTACCCCCGGTGGCTGCAGACTCCGGCCCAATCAATCAGGCGATGCAATGGCTCAGCGTCCGCCACGGATCGCGCTTGAACTGGGGCCACCGGTGGCCGGAGAAGTCTTTCCGGGTCGGTTCCAGGCGATGTTGATCTAGGATTCCCGAGGGATTGCTCTGGCGCGGCATGTAAAGTGATTGGAGCGGGTGAAGTTACCCCATGTTCCCCGGTTGCATCCCCGAAGGAATTGGCGCCTCCTGCCGTCGACGATCTACGGGGGGATGGGTGATCGGAGGGGCAGCGGCCGGACGCGCGTGGGCTGGTGCCGATTGGCTCCGCCAAGCTCCGGACCTTCGCCCCGGTCAAGTGGCAGCCGCGGAGGGGGGTGATTCCAGCGCTACGGTCCTGCCAGGGAAGCGTTTGGCCAATAGCCGGTCGCGCAGGTGAAAGGCGGGGTGCTCGACGGCGTAGTGCATAAAGAGCGCAAAACCCAAAGCCATCCCCAGACAGATACAGATCATGCTGAAGCCATTGGCCGGCACACCCAGTTCACCAAACCCTTTCTGCGCCAGATGGAAGATAATCTTGTGCGACAGGTAGATCGAGTAGGAGAGGGTGGCCACCAGCCCCAACGCTTTCGAGCGCAGGTTATACAGAAAGGATTGCGGACTGATGGCCGAGACCACGATCAAACCGAATCCGATCGACACCAGCGGAAAGAGAAACAAGCTCGGGTAAAGGGCGACCTGACCACCGTAAACCTGCAGCCCGTAGCAGGTTGTCACCAAGCCGATCCCCGCCAGGAGGGTTTGGACGTGTCGCTCCGCCAGCCACGCACGGGCCGACGCCTTGAAGTGAATTTGCCCCTTCGTCGCACCGCAGGGAGATTTGCTTTCGCGGAATCATTATTTTGAGGCAACCTGCGGGGCTGAAGCCGGTCGAACAAGGGCTTTGAGTGATCAGCAGTGATGGAATTTGCTTTCTCGGTGTTCCGTGGCGGAGCGCCAGCCCGGCAGTCAACTGCCTACTGCCGAAGACGAGATCCCGCAACGCCCCTTCGAACCCTGCCCAACCCCGACTTTGAAAGTCATTCCCATTGACTGCCCACTTCCGCGAACTTAGGCATCATCTGGTTCATGAGGTGCTGCATTTGGTATAAGGCATAGTCTTCCTTGTCCAAACCCAACCCGTTGTTGCCGACCCTAGTTGATATGAAAAAAAAGCCGACACTTTTGATGGCCATCGCCATGGCGGGAATCGCCGCCCCGACTGCCAATGGGGCGTTTACCTACGATGAAGGAGTGAATCCCCCGTCGCCTGCCGATTGGTCAAACTTTGGTGCCACTCCCACTCAATTGGGGCCTCTTTCCTTGGGTGACAGTCTCCATGGCACAGTAGGAGGCGGCGGTGATGTCAATGACTTCGTGCACGTTCAAACGCCACATACCGGCCCGATTTCGCTCAGCTTTGCCGCTACGGATACCAGCTTTATAATTGATGTTTTTAACGGGACCGATTCGACGGGAACTTTGTTGGCGCATGGCGGAGGCAGTAGCGGCTCCCTTTCTTTTGCCCCGAGCGGGACAGATTACGTCATTGGCTTTGGCAATGAGGGGATTGCCAACATGACCTACTCACTGAGTGTTGCTGCCGTGCCGGAAGCGAGCAATGCAGTGCCATTGCTGGCGGTTTTGGGCCTGGCTGCTTTTTTGAACAAACGGAAATAGAAGCCGGTGCTGAAAGTGTGATTCACCTTCCTCTGCTCCCATGATCGTATTGGAAAACGTTCTAAACGCTCAGGAGCTTGCGGCAATTATCGGGTTTCTCAAGACCGCGAACTTTGTCGACGGTAAAGCCACCGCGGTGGAGGCCGTCCGGGATCGCAAGGAGAACCAGCAAATCCAGCGCGGCACGGCCGAAGCGGCGCCGATGGATCGAGTCGTTGTCCAGGCGCTGAGCCGGCATCCGGTGCTTCAAGCGTGGGCACAGCCGTTGCGGATGTCCGCCCCCACCTTCAACCGCTATGGGCCCGGGATGTTTTACGGGAACCATGTGGACTTTGCCGTGACGGGCGTGAACCAGCCCATGCGCGCTGATGTGTCGCTCACGCTGTTTCTTGCCAACCCCGCCGAGTACGACGGCGGCGAATTGGTCGTCGAGTCTCCGGCCGGCCCCACGCCCGTCAAGCTACCTGCGGGCAGCGCGTTTGCCTATCTCTCCAACGTCTTCCATCGCGTGAACCCGGTGACGCGCGGAGAACGCTTGGCCGCGGTGGCCTGGGTGCAAAGCATGGTGCCCGACGACCGGTTGCGCGCCATCCTCTTCGATCTTGCGGCCATCCAACAGTCGCTGGCGCAGACCATGAATCATACGCCGGAATTCGATCTTCTCTGCAAGGTCCAGCAAAATCTGACGCGTTTGGCGATCCGGGTTTGACCCAATCAGAAAGGGGTCTGGTCGTTCCGGGCAGCGATGCATTCGCTCGAAGGGTTGGTCGTCACGCGTGACCGTTCGGCAACTTCGTAAACGGGCGGTGGCCCGTCGGCGCGGGCGATCATCCCCCAAAATTGCCGCCGCGCGCAAGGTCAAAGTCATCATCGGATGGCGCGTTTGACAAAGTCCTGCTGGCGGTATTACTTCGGGTATGACCACGACCAAATTAGTGAGCGTGAAAGTGCCGCTGAAGATTTTCCGCGCCCTGCCCGACGCCCATCACGGCCGCAGCCGGTTCATTGTGTCGGCGTTGGAGGAAAAGATCTCCCGGCAAAGCGGGCCGGAATGGAAGCCGACCACGGCGCGCGGACGGCGGATGGCCGCGTTGCTCGAAAAGGGAAAGACTGATCGCGAGCCCTTGCTGGACGATGCGGGGATTGCTGCCGAACTGGCGGAGCGTCGGGGGAGTTTTCATTGAAGACTTTTCTCGATTCGGGCGTTTTGCTGACGGCATGGCGTGGATCGTCGGCGCACCGGGTCCATGCGGCACGATCCATTATGGTCGACGAAGGACGGCAGTTCTACACCTGTGACAATGTGAAGCTGGAAGTACTGCCCAAGCCGTTGTTTGAGAAGCGCCAAGCGGAAGTGGATTTTCTTAATATCCATTTCAAGGTTGCGGCGGCCAGCGAACCCTTTAGCGCGGCACTGGGAGAAGCGGCGATGCTGCTGGCCAAGAAATTCGGACTGGCCGCGGGCGATGCGCTCAATCTGGCCTCCGCCATCCGCCAAGGCGCGGACGAATTCATCACCAGCGAATTGCCCGGCAAGCCGATTTTCCGCGTCCCCGGAATCCAAGTCATTTCCCTCCACGCGCTTTAGAGCCTGTTCGGAGGTGTGCTGGACGCCAATGTGCTGCTCCGGTTTTTCCTCCAGGACCATTCCAAACACAGTCAGGCAATCCAGTGGCTATGCGTTCGGTACAGGACGCGCTTATTCTGAGATCACCGATGCCCCTCCACCGATTGATTGACTCCCGCCAGGTGTCACCTCATTGTGTCACCTATGAAAACGGCGAGCATCCGTGAACTCAGGCACGACACCACCACCGTCCTCGGTTGGGTCAAATCCGGAGAACGCGTCGAGATTCAGCGGCGGGGCAAGCCAGTGGCCATGCTCAGTCGCCCGGGCCGCAAGGGGAAGCCTCCGGCGCGGCCCGACTTCGCCGCCCGGCTGAAAGCGATCTACGGCGACCGGGAATTGCCGGTTACCGCCACCGAACTCCTCGCGCGCGAGCGGGACGACCGATGACCGCTTATGCCGACACCGCCTTCCTGTGCTCCCTGCACGCGCCCGACGCCCACACCCGCCGGGTGGTGGCGTGGCTCCAGCGTCACCGCGCGCCACTGCCCTTCACCGGACTGCATCGGCTGGAATTCCGAAATGCGCTTCGGTTACGCGTCTTCCGGAGGGAGATCACTGCCGAACAGCGGGAATCGGCGATCCAGGCCATGCTCTCGGACCTGGCGGCTGAAGTGTTCACCTCTGCGGAACCGCCCTGGCCCGAGGTGCTGCTCGAAGCCGAGCGACTCAGTGCCGGACATTCGGAGAACCTCGGCACCCGCAGTCTCGACATCCTGCACGTCGCCTCCGCCCTCGTCCTGGGCGCACGGGACTTCCTGACGTTCGACCTCCGCCAGGCAGCGCTCGCCAAGGCCGCCGGTCTACGACTGGCAACCCTTTGACTTCATTTCGGTGAAGCTTTTACCGCCGCGTTTAACTTCACCCTGTGGCGACTGAACTCTTAACAACCTTGCCGATCCTTCAATTCGGATGTAGTCGACGAGAGAACGATGAGGTGGTCCGCGGGGGAGATGAGAGCTGGCGGTTAAATCGAGGCGCTAAGGTCATGACCCCGTTGCCTTTTTCGATTTCTTCCCGGGTTTGCGCAGGTCGTCGAGTGTCGCGCACAGATCCGTGAGGTTGCTCACCGGAGTCGCACTAATTTTTCCCAAGGCATCGCGGTAGGCGGGCATGGCGCGTCCACCGACCAGAATAGCGACTTCCGGCGGCAGGAACCTGCGCAGTCGTACCAGTTCCCCCTCCAACCGTGGATCATCTTCGGGATAGACCAGACTCAGGGCGACAGCTCGAGCCCGGTTCTGACGCGCCGCACCGGCAATCTCCGCCGCCGGCAGGTTCGCGCCGAGATAGGTGACGTGCCAGCCCATGTTCGCTGCGGTCGCGCCGACGAGCAACGCACCCAACTCGTGAATCTGTCCCGCCGGGGTCGTCACCAGCAGCACGGGAGCGCCGTCCGTTCCGGCGAATGGCCGGGCGGCCTGGCTGAGGAAGGCCCGAATGACTGCCGTGGCGAAGTGTTCATGGGCGGCGGTGATGCTGCCATCACGCCACAATTCGCCGATCGACTGTGCGAGCGGAGCGACAACGCGTTGCAGCAAACCCTGCGCGCCCAATTCTGTCCCGGCCCGTTTCAACGTGTCGTCCAGAGCGCGGCCGTCGAGAGACTTCAGCGAGGCGATGCATTCGTCGAGAAAGGTCGGTGCGCCCAAAGGCGCCGGTTGCACGCGCGCGCTGTCGCCCTTGGTGCCGTGCAGTTCCCGGGCCAGCTCGCGGAGTTTGCCCGTCGGTAGTTTTGCGACGTGCCCGATGCTGTGTCCGCCCTGCGTGATTTCACGGAGCAGGCTCAATCGTTCGATCTGCTCATCGGAGTATAAGCGGCGGTTGGTGCCGGTGCGCGCGGGCTCCACAGCACCGTAGCGTTTTTCCCAAATCCGAATGACATGCGCACTCAATCCGGTGCGTCGGGCGACCACTTTTATCGCTTGGTGGACTTCATCCATAATAATCGACACAAACGTGACAAGTGGACGATGCGTTGCAAGTGCGGGTTTTTTGGAGGTCAATGAAATCGACATATCTTTCTTATGACTAGTGAGTTGCGACTCATCAAGGCCTGCGGAATAATAGGTGAGACAAAATTGAGACAATACATTGACAATTAGACAATCACTCGACAAACTATTGACAGGTTCGAAGCTGCCGAGCAGCAATCGGAACCTGAAAACGAAACGTGAAGATCTGAAAACAAACGCAATCGTCGCTGAGCGCACCCTCATCCAAGGCTGGTTCGCCAAGCCCAACGCTCTGCGTGGGTCCTCCAGATTTACACCACAACAAAACCAAAACATCCCGTACGAATCATGAAAACCATCCGCATCCTCACCCTCGCCGCCATCGTCGCTGCTTCCAGCTTCGTCGGCGTCGCTCACGCTGAACCCAGGGAAAACAGCAAAGACATCGTGGCCGTCGCCGCCGGCAACGGCAGATTCAACACCTTGGTCGCCGCCGTGAAAGCGGCCGGTCTCGCCGAGACCCTTCAGGGCCCCGGCCCATTCACCGTGTTCGCGCCGACCGACGAAGCCTTCGCCAAGCTGCCCAAGGGCACGGTTGAAGACCTCCTCAAACCTGAGAACAAGGAGAAGCTCGTCGCCATTCTGACCTACCACGTCGTGGCCGGCAAAGTGATGGCGGCGGACGTCAAGACGATGAAGGCCAGGACCGTGAACGGCCAGTCGCTCGACGTGAAAGTCACAGACGGCACCGTCACCGTGGACAATGCCCGGGTCGTCAAGACCGACGTGGCCGCCAGCAACGGCGTCATCCACGTCATCGACGCCGTGGTTCTGCCGAAATAACCGCTGCTGATTGCGGGCGGAGAGCCTCCCTGTCTCCGCCCGCACATTCATTCCCGTTCACCAATTCAGCCTCAAACCCTGCCACTATGTTTCAGAAGATTGATTATACTTTTCTCAGCGCGGCCTTCGCGAGCTTCCTCGCAAGCGTCGGACTTTGGTTCCTCGTGGATCACGATTACGGTTCTTATGTGGGACTTTGGGTGCCGAGCATCCTGGTATTCTGGGTCGGCGTGCGGGTTGTCCTCCTGTCCGGTGCGTCCCTTAACAAGCGAAAGAACTGATATGGGAATCTACATAATTCCCATATTTTGTTTCGGCCTGGTCATCACCGGAATCGTTTTCATCGGAGTTCAGCAGGCGTCTGACCTGGCAAAGCAGTTGGCCGCGCAGATCAATGAATCGCCGCCGGTTTCCTCCGCCCCGAAAGCGTTATCAGGGGGCGCGGATCGGTTCCGAACCAGTCGCTGCCCAACGTGAGCCACTCATGAACCCATCCCCTCACAAATACAACGTGCTCATCTTGGGAGCGACGGGTGGCATCGGCTCCGCGCTGGCGCGGCAACTCCATACGCTCGGCTATGGCTTGACCCTTGCGGCACGTCGAAGCGAACGGTTGGATGCTCTGGCCGCGGAGTTGATGGCGGACGCCTGCCCGGTCGAAGCCACCGATTCAGGGTCGGTTGAAGCCTGCGTCGCCCACGCCTTTGATCAGCATGGACGGCTGGATGGCGTGGTGAACTGCGTCGGTTCGCTTTTGCTCAAACCAGCCCACGGCACCACCGATGACGAATGGTCCAGCGTGCTCGCGGCCAATCTTGGTTCCTCCTTCTATATTCTCCGCTCGGCGACGAATCGTCTGATGCGGACCGGCGGTGGATCCGTTGTCTTGCTGGCATCCGCCGTAGCCCAGCGCGGCATGATCAACCACGAAGCTGTCGCTGCCGCCAAAGCCGGCGTGGTCGGCCTCGCGCTATCGGCCGCAGCGACCTACGCGCGCTACAACATTCGCGTGAACTGCGTCGCGCCGGGCCTGACGCGTACCCCGCTGACACAATCGCTCACCACCAACGTAGCTTCACTCAAATTGTCCGCGGCCTTGCATCCGCTGGGGCGCATTGGCGAACCGATGGAAGTGGCCAGCGCGATCCGCTGGTTTCTCGATCCTCAGCAATCGTGGGTTACCGGCCAGGTGCTCGCGGTGGATGGCGGGCTGAGTTCCGTCCAAGCCCGGCCGATTACCCATTCGTGAAGGCGAAATCCCCACTCTCCGTTCGTCTCGGTCTGTGTTGCCAGTTCGCGCGCGAGCCGATCAAGTTCCGCACCACGACGGCGACGGCGCTGCTCAAGCTGGCGCCGACCGGACGGCGGCGGCGTCTCTCTGAGCTTTGTTTGACCAACGCGGAAGCTCTGCTCGCCTCACTGCGCTACTGCGCCGCCCACGGCATCGGCGCGTTCCGCATCAACAGCCAGATTCTGCCGATCAAGACGCATCCCGACGCCGGCTACGCCGTGAACGATCTGCCCGACGCTGCGCGCATCCGCCAGACGTTCGGTGACTGCGGCGATTTCGCCCGCGCGAACGGATTGCGGCTGTCTTTTCATCCCGATCAATTCGTCGTCCTTAATTCGCCGAACCGGGTCACGCTCGCGCACTCGCTGGCGGAAC
Source organism: Verrucomicrobiota bacterium (assembly GCA_043732975.1). Lineage (GTDB taxonomy): Bacteria > Verrucomicrobiota > Verrucomicrobiia > Limisphaerales > UBA9464 > CANIZL01. Next base: position 6,219 of record JAYTHD010000049.1, on the reverse strand, counting down.
TGGATTACCAGGCGGAGGTCGCGGAATGGGTGGGTGCCGACACCCTCAATCTGCACGGTGGCGGCGCGTATGGGGACAAGTCCGCCGCGCTCCGGGCGCTGAGCCAGAACATCGAGCGCCTGCCCCCGCCGGTCCGCTCGCGGCTGACGCTGGAGAATGACGATAAGGTTTTCACGCCGCGCGATTTGCTGCCGGTCTGCGAGGCGACAAAGACCCCGCTCGTCTAAGACGTGCATCATCATCGCTGTCTCGCCGATGGCCTGAGCGTCGAAAAGGCAACGAAGAGCGCCACGGCGACCTGGCGCGGACGCGAGCCGCTGTTCCATCTTTCCAGCCCGCTTGAAGGCTGGGACGGGCCGAAGCCCGAGCGTCATCACGACTATATTACCCCGTCGGATTTCCCCGAGGAATGGAAACATCAGGAAGTGACCGTGGAGGTCGAAGCCAAGGCCAAGGAACTCGCCGTATTGAAACTGCTCGCTCACTTGCGGGCCGACGGATAATTGAACCCCTTGTCCACCTCGCCTTCCAAACGCTTCGACCCCGGCCTCGCTATCGCCCTGGCGGGCTGGTGGGTGCTTTGTTTCGGCGCCGCCTCGCTCGGGGCATTTTTCACCCCGGGCGAATGGTATGCGACGATTAAAAAGCCTTCGTGGAATCCACCCGGGTGGATCTTTGGTCCGGTGTGGTCGGCGCTGTATACGATGATGGCGGTGGCGTCGTGGCTCGTTTGGAAGCGGGGGAGATTCGCTGCTCAACGTCGTCCGCTCGTGCTGTTCCTCGCGCAGTTGGTTTTGAATGCCGCGTGGACGCCGCTTTTCTTCGGGCTGCACTGGCCGAACATTGCCTTTGCAGAAATCACCCTCCTGTGGTTGGCGATTGCGGCGACGCTCGCGTCGTTTCGCCCCGTAAGCCGCACCGCCGCGTGGCTCCTGGCACCTTACCTCGCGTGGGTAAGCTTTGCCGCCGCGCTAAACTTCGCCCTGTGGCGACTGAATCCGTGAACCTTCCAAACCCGATTGCCCCTTCACTCCGCAATCTCTAGGCGGCGCGTTTCGGCTTTCGCGGATCGCGGGCCGCGAATCGTCCGCAGAACGCTGCCGGGCGGCCCGCGAACCCTTTAGCGCGGCACTGGGAGAAGCGGCGAGGGTGCTGGCCAAGAAATTCGGGCTGGCCGCGGGCGATGCGCTCAATCTGGCCTCCGCCATCCGCCAAGGAGCGGACGAATTCATCACCAGCGAATTGCCTGGCAAGCCGATTTTCCGCGTCCCCGGAATCCAAGTCATTTCCCTCCACGCGCTTTAGCCAGACTCCCACCAGGAATGGAAGGCAACGAGCGCACAAGGCGCCGCTGGAATGACGTTTGAAACGGCGACCCCACCGCCTACCGTCCCACGCCCGCCGCGCAAAACGCACGGTGTCTGCTTGATTTCATGAAACACGCTACCTTTCCTTGGATCCGACCGGCCACGCGCCGTGAGTTCGTCGTTCAACAATCCGCCGCCCTCGCCTTCGCTGCGACCCTGGCCCTGGGTCTGGGAGGATGTGGCGGCGGCGGTGGAGACGTCATCAAAGTGGGTGAGTTTGCCTCGATGACCGGCAAGGAGTCGGCGTTTGGCCAATCCTCGCACAACGGCACGATTATGGCGGTCGACGAATTGAATGCCGCGGGCGGGTTCCTCGGCAAGCAGTTCAAACTCCTGACCGAGGACACGCAATCCAAGTCCGGTGAATCGCAGACGGTGGTTAACAAACTCGTGTCCCGCGATAACGTGGTCGCCGTCCTCGGTGAGGTCGCCTCGGGCCGATCCAATGAGGCCGCACCGGTTTGCCAGGGCGCGGGCATCCCCATGATTTCCCCGTCGTCCACCGATCCCGACGTCACCAAGACCGGCGATTATATTTTCCGCGTCTGTTTCATTGATCCTTTCCAGGGCACGGTGATGGCAAATTTCGCGGCCAAGACATTGAAGGCAAAACGGGTGGCCATCTTCACCGATGCCAAGAGCGACTACAGCAAGGGATTGGCGAAATATTTCAAACAGCAACATCTCAAGAACGGGGGCGAAGTTCTGACCGAGCTGGATTTCAATGGCGGTGACGCAGATTTCAAGGCGCAGTTGACGACGATCAAGGGTGGGAATCCGGATGCGGTGTTTGTCCCAGGATATTACGGAGACGTGGCGTTGATCTGCACCCAGGCCAAGCAACTGGGACTGAAGGTGCCCTTTTTTGGTGGGGACGGCTGGGAGTCCGAAAAGTTGATCGAGCTCGGCAAGGACGCCGTGGAAGGGCACTATTTCTCCACGCACTATCACCCCGCGGTTTCGTCCGCGAAGAGTAAGGCGTTTGTCACGGCATACCAGAAACGCTACAATAGCTCGCCGGACGCCATGGCCGCACTGGGCTATGATTCGATGATGATTCTCGCCGACGCGATGAAGCGCGCCGGTTCAACCGAGGGTGTGAAACTGAAAACCGCGCTCGCCGCCACCCAGGGCTTCGACGGCGTGACCGGGATCACCACCATCGACGCCGAGCGGAACGCTTCCAAGGCGGCCGTCATCCTGCAGGTCGCCGACGGCAAGTTCCGCTACCTGGAAACCATCAACCCGTGAGTCTGCCGGCCGGGGAGCATCCGCAGCGCGAATTTTTTGTGGGCCCGTTCATCAAGACGGACCTGCTTATCAGCTGGCTCGAACAGCACGGCATCGCGGCGACGAGCGAATTTGTCGACCCCACCCGCCCCGACGACGGCGATCTGGATCGCGAGGTCCGCGTCTGGGTTCCCGCCGGGGATTTTGACCGGGCCTATCAGCTCTTTTTCGCGGACCGACAGGACGAGTTGTAATCGGGAATGGGCATGAAACGCACCGAAAACATGGATGAAGCCGGGCGGATCACTCAACTGGAGGCGGCCCTCGCGCATCTGGAGCGAAACTACGACGCCTTGAACTCGGTGGTCGTGGCGCAGGGCAAGACGCTGTTGCGACTGCAACGCCGGCTGGAGCAGTTGGATGAATCGCTGAGGTCGCAGGTCGACGCGGGGGCCCCGGTTCAGAACGTCAAGCCACCGCACTACTGAACGTGGGCCGGAACCCGTCCGTTCAGGCCACCCAGCGGGCCACTCCGCCGGTGCGGCCCTGATGGCGCTGACTCAGCAGTCGGATGCAGCGTTCAACCAGGCGCGGATCCATGTCGTGAACTTCGAAGCCGTCACCGATATGGCGCAGCAGAGTGATGGTGAGTTCACCCCCGAGATGTTCCCGGAATTCCTCCAACCCCGCCAGCACCAGCAACTGGCCGTCGGTGTCGGCATGGAAAAGGTCCGGCACAAACAGATCGAAGCCCAACCGTTCCAGCAGACACAGGATGCGTTCGGCCTCCACGGCCGGCAGATAACCCCGTTCGCGGGAATAAAGGGTATCGAGCACGAGGCCCACGGTGACCGCCTCACCGTGGCGCAGGCGGTATTCACTGATCTGTTCGAGCTTGTGCGCCGCCCAGTGGCCGAAGTCCAGCGGCCGCGCGCTGCCCATTTCAAAAGGATCGCCGCTGTTGGCGATATGATTCAGGTGCAGTTCGGCGCTGCGCTGGATCAGGCGTTTCATCGGTGCCAGTTCAAACCGCGCCAGGGCCGCCGCGTTGGCTTCGAGCTCCGCGAAAAACACCGCGTCCCGGATGCACGCCACCTTGACCGCCTCGATGTATCCCGACCGCTTGTCGCGCACACTCAGGGTGGTCAGAAAAGCAAAGTCATTGATGACTGCGAAAGGAGGCGAGAAGGTGCCGACAAAATTCTTTTTCCCAAAGGCGTTGATCCCGTTTTTGACGCCGACACCGGAATCGTCCTGGGCCAGAGTGGTCGTGGGCAGCCGCACCAGCCGGACCCCACGATGCGCCGTGGCCGTCGCCAGGCCGACCATGTCCAGCAATGCCCCGCCACCGATGGCCAGCACGTAGCTATGCCGATCAATGTGATGGCGCTCAATCAGGGCGTGAACCTCGGAAACCCGGAAGTAGGCGTTTTTCACCGACTCGCCTCCCTCGATATTCATCGCCGGGCAGACCAGATCGAGAACCGCTTTTTCCCGGGCAAACCAGGCGAGGATATCGCCCGCCAATTCGGGAATCGCCTTGCTGACTGCTTCGTCCACCACGACCAGAACTTTGGCGCGGCGTCCCCCGCGCGGTGCGTCGTCGAGCAGGATGCGTCGCAGCAGACCATTGCCCGCCGCGAAGACCTTCTCCGTGAAATGGACCTGATGCTGCCACTGCACCGTCACGGTGCGGACAAGCGGAGCGAACGATTCGGTAACGGCCGACACGCTCCCAAATGGACTCGATATTTGCAGGGCCGCCAGCCGGAAATGAAACTGGAAACCGCATCCTCCCAGCGGCATCCACCGGGCAAAGTGGTTTGACACCGAAACCGGACCCGCCCACGATTTTGCGATGAACCCCTAGCAATACGGGCGATCTTGTGCGCGTGAACTCCCTGGCCTCTCAAACCGATTTGGCGCGCGCCCTCCGGCGCGCCCGTTGGTTTCAATGGCTGCTGGCCACGGTGATCGCCCTGCTGACCCTCCTGGGATTGATCCAGGGATACCGCGAACACACGCGCCAACATTCGGCAGTTCTCCGAGACATTGAGCGAAGCCTCGCCACCGCGGCGCAGGAGCGTCTGCGCGGGGGCGAAGGTTGGCGCGGCCATGCCTTTGCCGCGGTCCGCCAAGCCGTCGCCCACGGTCCTTCGCTCGCCGCCCGCACCGAAGCCGCCGCCTGTCTCGCCGCCGCCCGCTCAGGCCCGGTGGGTTTTGAAAGCCGAATTCTTCACACCCCGCGCCTGCCCGACGGCTGGCACGGGGACGACGTCGGCTTTTCCCCGGACGGCCGGCGACTCTTCGCCCGGCTCAATGGTCAATGGATGATGTGGTGGATTTCCGTCATGCCGAAGGAACCGATTCGGCGCGAACCGCCCGCCTTCACGACTGCGGCCGGACCGGCGGCCCAGGCGCCCGGCAGCCGACTGCGGGCGGAGATCACGCCCCTCGGTGAGGTCCGCCTCAGCGACACCGGGACCGGGACGGAACTGCTGACCCTGACATCCCTGGAACCCCGAACCGCGACTGCGCTGGCCTGGGCGACGAACGACACCGGCACGCGCCTGCTCGGTGTCGTCGGTACCCCTCAACACCGTCGGGGACCGGCGCGGCCGACCGGAGCCGGCGCGGTGGAACTCTGGAATCTTTCCGCACTGAACGACGCGCTCGAACCTTTTGGCCTGAGTTGGAACGAGACGGGTATTGCTGGCCAACCGATCGCCGCCGCCCTTGTTCAAGCCCCACCCCCTGCGTGGGGATTCACGGCGGCCGGCGGGTTCCTGCTTTTGCTGGCGGGTGGCGCGTTGTGGAGCCAGCAGCGATTCATGCGGCGTTACGCCCGGGTGGAACTCGCCGCCGCCACGCACGCGGAGGAACTCGCCCAAACCCAGAACACCCTTTGGCACGCGGAAAAAATGCGCGCCCTCGGCACCCTCGCGGCCGGCATTGCCCACGATTTCAATAATCTGCTTTCCGTGATTCAAATGTCCCGCCAACTCGTGGAGCGACAGCTTCCCCGCAATCACACGGCCACCGAACAGCTCGAAACCATCGGCCAGGCCGTCGGCCACGGACGCAGCCTGGTGCGCGGCATTCTCGGATACAGTCGCGAAACCGTCGTGCCGGGGCGCCCGGTGCGGCTTGCGGAAGTCATCGACGATCTGCTCCGTCTCCTGCGCCAACAATTCCTGTCCGGGGTGGAGTTGGAAATTGCCGTTCCCGCCGACCTTCACGCCGCCAGCGTTCCCCAGGGCCGACTGGAGCAGGTGCTGGTCAACTTGATCGTCAACGCCGTCGAGGCCATGAACAGTCACGGCCGCCTGATTCTCCGGGCACAACTCTCCCACGCAACACCGCCCAAAACAATCCGCCTGGCGCCGCGTTCCGCCCCTCCTTGGGTATGCCTGGAAGTGATCGACTCCGGCCCGGGCATCCCTGCAGAGATTCTCGCGCGCATTTTCGAACCGTTCTTCACCACGAAGAATCTAGGAAAAGATCGCGGCACGGGTCTCGGCCTGGCCACGGTCTGGCGGATTGCGGAGGAGGAAGGTCTCGGTCTTGACGTCGACACCCGCCCGGGAGAGGGAGCCACCTTCCGCCTCTGGTTGCCCACGGC
>JAYTHD010000048.1:0-6814 GCA_043732975.1 Verrucomicrobiota bacterium | reverse complement strand
CGTCGGGAAGCCTCCACGAGCATGCGGGCGAAGCGCGGATGCATGGGCAGACGCAGCATCTGCCGGCCGATCGGGGTGAGATCGTTGGTCGCGGGTGCGTCGGTGGGAACGCCAGTTTCGCCGGGGGACGATTCGCCCGGCGTGCGCAGGGCTCCGAGCGTGACCAGAAGTTTTTCGGCACGTTCCACCGCGGCGCGCTCGGGACGGTCGAGCCAGTCGAATTCAGCGGCACGCCGGATGCCGAGGGAATGCAACAGCAAGACGACTTCCGCCAGGTCCGCCCGCTGGATTTCCGGTGTATTTTTCGACGGTCGATTGAGATGTCCGCTTTCCGTCCACAGCCGCCAGCAGGTGCCGGCGGCGGTGCGACCGGCGCGACCGGCGCGCTGATCGGCGCTCGCCCGGCTGATATCCTCCAACAGGAGGGTCTGGATCCCGCGTTCGGCATCGTAGCGGGCCATCCGTGCCAGTCCGGCATCCACCACGTGGCGTATGCCGTCGATGGTGACGGACGTTTCGGCGACATTGGTGGCGACGATGATCTTGCGGACGGGGTGTGGTTGAAAAGCGCGGTCCTGCTCCTCCATGGGGAGATCGCCATGCAGGGGGATGAAGGCAACCGATTCGCCCAGGGACGCGCACCGGAGGGCGTTGATCGTGGAATTGATTTCCGCCATGCCGGGCATGAACACGAGGACGTCGCCCTCCCAACCCTGGGCCACGATCATCTCCACGGCGTTGGCCGCTTGTTCGGTGGGCGGACGTTCATCAGCATAGTCCGCCCATTGGATTTCCACCGGATAGGCCCGTCCGTCGGAAATCAGAATGGGCGCTTGGGCTTCCGACGGAGTGGCGGTGGCGTCCCCGGAACCATCCGTGGCCAGGTAACGGGCCACCGGTTCGGCGTCGAGCGTGGCGGACATCACCAACAGTTTCAGGTCGGGACGCCGTTCGCGCTGGATCCGTTTGGCGAGGGCGAGGGCGACGTCGCTGAGCAGATTCCGCTCATGGAATTCGTCGAACAGAAGGCAGCCGATCGTGCTGAGGTCCGGATCATCCTGCAACCAGCGCAAGAGCACGCCTTCGGTGATAAAGCAGATTCGCGTGCCCAGACTGGTGCGATCATCGAAGCGGATCTGGTAGCCGACTTCGGCGCCGAGGGGTGAATTCCGTTCCCAAGCCACGCGGGTGGCGACGGTGCGGGCGGCGACGCGACGGGGCTGAAGAACGACGATCTGCCGGGAGCCCGCCAGGCCGGCGTCGAGCAGCATCTGCGGAACCTGGGTGGTTTTTCCGGAACCGGTGGCGGCGACCAGGACGAGTTGGTTCCCGGTGGTCAGGAGGCGGACGATCTCGGCATGCAGCTGCCAGACCGGCAAGGCGGTATTCGGCACGAGGGGGAGGTGCGGTTAGCGGGGGGCGAGCCAGAGGAGGATCCCGAGGGTCACCAGCGAGAGACCGGCCATCAAGCCGGCCGGCATGAACTTCTTGGAACCGGCGAACCGTTGCCCAAAGAAAACCATGAGGAATCCGGCATCAATCTGGGCGACGATCAGCGGAAGTCCGCCCAGTGCCACCGCCACGAGGGGCAGGGCGCACAAGGTGGACATGATGAGCGACGCTTTGCTTCTGGCCTTCAGGAAACCCATCAGCCCGCCGGCCATGATCAAGCCGGCGTAAATCCAAACCACGTTGGTCGTGTTCACCGCTTCACCATGGCGGCTTTGGCCGGGTGGGAAAGTGGGTAAATCAAATGCGATCCGTCGCCGGCAATCACTCGCGGGCGGACCGGGGAATCAACGCCACTGATCCAGCCACCAGATGATGGCGCCAAGTCCGGCGGCAAAAATGGTGCCGACGATCACTGCGGCCACCAGTTGGCGCCGACGCTTCTTCCGCACCCCCCGACCTTGACCAGGCAGGAGATAATAGCGGTGTTCGTCCGGATTCTTTGGTTTTCCCCAACCAAACATACTTCAGCGCCGCGTACCGTGGCGGGATGAGCCAACGCAAGCAAACCGAACCGCTTCTGGCGGGCCGAGGCCAGGGAGATTCGAATCCGGAGTGCGACGGGAAATCCACGGTGCTGCCGACTCGCTCCGCCCGCGGCGTCAGAGGGTCTGGTCCCACTGCGCGGGCTCGTGGAGCAGGACTTCGCGCAGGAGCCGGATGGGCGGCGCCCCGTGATTGAGCACCGCATCGTGGAATTTTTTCAGAGTAAAACTCGCACCTTCCTGGTGCTGGTAGTCGCGTCGCAATTTGAGGAGTTGCAGTTTCCCGAGCGTGTAGAAGCAATATCCCGGATCGTGGGTGCCACGCCGGGCTTCTGAACGCGCTGGTTTTTCCTCGTAGTGACTGTTTTCGACGAAGTAGCGGGTCGCCTCGTCAACACTCATGCCGTAGCAGTGCATCTTCACCGACACACACAACCGGCAGAGGCGGAGGAGCGCCTCGCTGGATTGGGCCAGGCGATATTTGTTCCCGCGGAGTTTCACCTCGGTCAGAGTTTCTCCGGGAACGGCCGGCCCGGAGAATCCGGTGTCGAGCAGCAGTTGCTCGCAATAGTGGGCCCAACCTTCGGTAAAGGCATAGCTGCCGAACGCCTTGGAGACATCACTGGCGGGCGACGCATTGAGCGCCAGGAACTGCACGTAATGTCCCGGATAGGCTTCGTGAATGCTGACGACATCCGTGGTGAAATAGTTAAAGGCGGTGAGCCACTCGTTTTTCTGGGCCGGGGGCCAATCCGGCTCCACCGGGGTGACGTAATAATAGGCTTCCTTTGCCCGGGTTTCGAACGGCCCCGGCGTATCCATGGAGGCAAAGGTCGTGCTGCGAAACGGGGGCAGCGTCGCTTCCACGCGGGCCCGGACTTCGCTCGGGATGGTCACCAAATCGTGACTGACCACGAACGCGCGGATTGTCTCCAGATTCCGGCGCGTATCCGGCAGCAGGGATTGCTCGGTGGGATGCTCCTTCTGGATGGAACGAAATACCTCCGGGGCGGGGTGGGTGGGGTCAATGAGGCGGGCGGCCACATTGAAGCGAAGTTGTTCCATCTTCAGTTCCCGTTCCCCGAGCGCCAGGACCTCGGCGGGGCTGAGGCCGATCAACTCCTGCGACAACATTTCCATGTAGGCCTTGGTGCCAATGGCAAACGGGGCCTTGGCATTGGGCAGGCGATCGTTTTTCAGCCAGGTCGCGAACCCGCGGAATTCCTGGATGGCTTGCGAATTGGCCGCCCGGAATGCGGCGGTGACGCCGGCGTCGGTCACCTTGGCGGCCTCGGCCGCGACGTCTTTTGCCAAAAAATCGGCCGAGCCTTCCGCAATCTCGATGGCGGTTTCGACCAACGGAGCGGGCAAGACGGGTTCGAGCTGTTCCCGGGCGGCGGCGAAGTGTGCCGGGAGGCGTTCGAGGACGCGGGTGATGAAGCGAAACCGGTCCGGCAGGGGGGCGAAATCCCGTTTTAGATAGACGCTCACGTCCGGCAGTGACGCGTACTCCATCGGATTCCGCCATGCCGACTGGAGCGTGGCCAACCGCCAGCGGGCCTGGGCAATCAGCAGATCCAGCAATTGAAAATCCCGTCGCTCGGCGGGGGCGAGGCGGCGCCCGTCCACCGCCCCGAGGGCTTGGTCCGCCAGCTTGAGACGGTTGATTTCATTTCGGATGGCCGTCCGATCCCGCAGGGCGAACTGGCCGTCAAACTCGTGCCAGCCCAGCGCCACGGCGTCCAACGGGCGATCCTGGTAGTGCGCCCGCAGGAGGTTGTTGGCGAGTTTTTGGAACTCGGCATCGGCCTGAGCCCAGTTGCCTATAAGCAGGCAGGCACCCGCCAGGCCCAGTCGCCAGATCCTTATGAAGGAGGAAGTCATGGTTGGAAGTGAATTCAATGTTCGCCCGGGCCGGGCACTCAGGCACCGCCGCTTGGGGAAGTTGCCTTGATCTGATCGACCATTCGCATCAGGCGGCGGCCGTACTCGACGTAGTTGGCCCGCAAAGCGTCCTCCTGGGCGACGGTTGCCTGCGGGCTGGGGTCGTGAAAAACGGCGACCATGTGTGGTTCAATGCTCAAGGCGCCCGTATAACCACGCGACCAGGCGTCCGTGAGTATCCGCCGCACGGCACCGTCGCCTTCGCCGGGCCAATGGTAGTCGGCATCCTTTTTGGCCGGCACCCAGCGGGCATCCTTGATGTGGATGTGAACCGACTGGTCCCGCACGGCGGTCCAGAATTCCCAGGGATCCTGCTGCGGACGCGGCGCGGGTTTGGAGCGGTCCTGATTGAAAACGGGATTCGCGGTGTCGAAGACCCATTTCAAGCCCGGTACCTCGGCGAGCAAGCGGCACGCGTGAGCGGGGCTCATGCCGCCGTAATTCATGCAATTCTCGTGCATGGGCTGCAGGCCGGCATCCAGGAAACGGCGGGTCACTTCGCGCAGCCGGCGAAAACGCTCGGCCTCCAACTGATCCTCGGCGTCGCGGACCTGGTAGCTCATGATGCGCACGAAGCGGGTTCCCAGTCGTTGCATCCGCGGAATGGCCCGTTGCACCTCCGCCAGGGTCACGTCGAAGGGGTCCTCGATCCGCTTGGCCCAGTTGCCGATGGTGGACGCGAAACCGTAAACCTTCACCCCGGCGCCTTCCAGTTGCCGGACGGCGAGTTCAAACGCCTCTTCGGGCAGATCGTGCAAATTCGTCTTGGGAAAACCCGGTATCGTCACATTGCGCACTTCGAGATGTTGCCAGCCCAACTCCAGGGTCGCTGCAATTTGTGAACTCAACAGATTGCCGCCTTCGTCCCCGATGCCGCAGTAAATCATGACGGCAAAGTAACGGGGATTCGCGGGCGGGCGAGCCGGAGTGTGCTGCTGGTCGGAAGGCTCTCGCGGAGACGCGGAGCGGCGGAGAGGAGAAGGAACAGTTTCCCGGGAGGCGACCGGGTTCTCGACTCCTCCGGGGACAACCTCCATCTCTTTCTCAGAGGGGTGAAGGGTTGCCAAAGGGCGGTGGCCGCGAATGCTAGGCGGATGCCATCGCTTTTTATCGCCACGGCCAATGCCCACAAGATCGAGGAAATACGCGCCACCTTGGGACCGGGGTTCGAATACCGTTCCCAGCGGGACGCAGGCACGTCGCTTGAGATCGAGGAAACCGGCGCAACGTTCGCCGAAAATGCGCGGATCAAGGCGGTGACGTGGGCGGCGTATCTCGGAACGGAGGTTTGTCAGCTCCGCGTGGAGTGGGTTTTGGCGGATGATTCCGGGTTGGAAGTTGATGCGCTGGGCGGCGCCCCGGGCGTGCATTCGGCCCGGTTCGCCGCGCTGGATACCGGGCGCCCGGGGAATTCGTCGGATGTCGAAAACAACTCCAAGCTCTTGCGTCTGCTGGGCGCGATTCCCGTGGAAAGACCGGCGGCGCGGTTTCGTTGTGTCCTGGCGTTGACCCCGTTGCGGCCCGGTGCCTCGACTGCTGAACTCGCGGCCCTGACCCTTCATTTCGAGGGCACCTGCGAGGGATCGATCCAGAAGCGTCCGGCGGGAACCGGTGGATTCGGCTACGATCCCCTGTTTGTGCCGGAGGGTTTTTCCGCATCGTTTGCGGAGTTGGGGGCAGAGGTGAAGAACCGACTGAGTCATCGCGGCCAGGCTTTGGCCCGGTTGGCAGCGTCGCTGACCGGAAACTGAAGTCGCGGCCAGTCAGTTGGCCGGGCGCGCGATCACCGCCACCTGATCAAACCAGGCCTCGCCGGAGTCGGCCCGCAATTCGAGAATCAGTTCCACGGGCCCATCATCGTCTTGTTGAAAATCGAAATGCACCGGGCGCCAGTCGGCGTCGCCTTCGAGGGCTTGCTCGCGCGTGGCGCCGGTCAGTCGGACCCCGGCCCCGGCCCCGAATTGATCTCGCAGGGCGACGACGCCCTGGCACCGGGCCCGGGCCGACAGCCGATAGGAGCCGGCGGGAACAGTGAGGCTGGTGCGGACGGAGGCGAGGGTTCCCGCGGCCTGCGCGGTCAGGTGAATCGGCGCACCTGCCGGCATTTGGATCTCGGCTTGGCCGTGTTGGACGTAGGTTTGCCAGCCGTCGGGAGTTACCTGGTGGCCCCGTGGCCAAGCGGGCAGGGGATCGGGCCAGGCGGCGAGTTCACGGCGGACGACTTCCAGGCGCTGATGGATGCGACTCAAGGCGAGGGAGCGATCCAGCAGGCCGATCCCGACACCGGATTCGGGCGAGGCCGGCTGGGTGAGCGCGCGTTTCAGCCGGCCTTCAATTTCCATCACCTGATTGGTGAGGAATTCTTCCGAGAGCACATTGCTGGACAGTTCGCGGAGACGGCGGCGGAGTTGGAGTTGCTGTCCGGGAATGGAAAAGAGCGAGGTGGCGACGCGTCCGCGCCAACCGTCACGAACCGGCGCATCGGCATGCCCGAGCAGTTGATCCACGCCACTGGGCAAAAAGATTCCACGGCCGTCGGTGGCGCGAAAATGGACTCGGTAATTGTTCCGGTTGCGCAGGTAGCCGTCCCAGTCATCGAGTGCGAGTTGGATGGCGGACAGCGTGAGAAACGCGTCGACGTCGAGGACGCGTTGCAGGGCGGGGAGTCGGTCCGGCACCGGCACCTCGGTGGCCTGGCGCAGACGGACCAAATCCGCCTGGTCGGTCGTGCCATAGCCGCCATCCCGTTGCAGATTTCGGTCGATATCTCCGACGAAGGCGCCTTCGTAAAGATTGCCCGGTCGCTTGCCCTCGGCAGGAAAGGCGCGCCGGAGATAGCGGGTGTCGTAGGTTTCCACGACGACGTAAACACCCAG
>JAYTHD010000047.1:0-6158 GCA_043732975.1 Verrucomicrobiota bacterium | reverse complement strand
AAGGATGCCAAGGAAAAGGCCCTCCGACGGGCCGGGAAATTGCCCAAGGCGGGTGCCGCCGGCGGGCCCAAACGCCTGCGCGGATTCGGCCGCGGCGGTGGCGGCTGGGCATTCTATCGCAAAAACATGACGGTCTATATTCCGCTGAATACCGCCTGGATCCGCTTCCGCCTGGCCGGGGACAAGGACGGTATCCCGGACAACCGCCTTTCCGATATCGATCTCAAGGTCCGGGATTTCGACAAAATGGAGGATGCCTTGCAACAGGCTCGCAATGTCCTGCTGGTGACCCATCATGGCATTGAGGATTTTACCTTCGAAACCCAGGAGAATCAGTTGGAAGGCATCCGCGCCCAAGTGAAGAACTACCGGATGACCGGTGGATTCATCGCCGCCATCAGCCTGCTCGTCGGGGGCATTGGCATCATGAACATCATGCTCGCGAGCATCAGTGAACGCATCCGGGAAATCGGCACCTGCAAGGCGATTGGCGCCACGGGCGGGGATATATTCGTTCAAATCGTGGTGGAAAGTGTCGTCCTCTCCGTCCTCGGTGCGGCCATCGGCGTGGGTGCCAGTTACGCCCTGGTGGAATTGCTCTCCACCCTGTCGCCCACCGCCAATACGCCGATCATCACCCTGCCGGCGGTCTTGGTCGGCGTGGGTTTCAGCGCCGCCGTCGGCATGGTCGCCGGACTCCTGCCGGCACTCAAGGCCGCCAACCTGCCGCCCATGCAGGCCCTGCGCTACGAGTAGTGGGAATTCCCTTGAAAGAACTCCTTCCAAAATCGTCCAACACCGTCCGCGGGTGGCCAGCGTGGATTACACTGGGGCTCGCGGCCTGCGGAATCACGGTGATCCGCTTCGTCCCTGGTTCCAATTTCCAGGAGCGGAACCTCCGCACTCTGGGCGTTTGCCTACTGGCCGGGATCTTGTTGTTCCTCTGGTGGGTCTTCTTTTCGCGCCTGCCCTGGCGACGTCGGGGACTCGGGGTTCTCGTGATGACGCTGCTCTTCGGACTTGCCATCGGCCTGTTTCATATTCGCGGTGTCAGCGGCGACCTTTTGCCGATTGTGGAATTCCGTTGGAAAGCACGGCCCACGCTGCCCACCGCTCCGTCGCCCGTACCCCCCGGCCCCCTGGAGTCAGCGACCGTCACGATTCCGGCCTCGTCGCCGCATCCAGATTTTGCGCAGTATCTCGGACCCAATCGGGACACGACGTTGACGGGATTCGCCCTGGATCCCGACTGGAATACCCATCCGCCCCAGGTGCTCTGGCGCCAGCCCGTCGACGCGGCGTGGTCGGGATTTGTCATCGTCGGCGAACGCGCGTTGACCCAAGAACAGCGCGGGGAATCCGAACTCGTGACCTGCCGCGACCTGGCGACCGGCAAATTGCTGTGGTCGCACGCCGATCCCGCCAAATACGACACGGTCATCGCCGGGACCGGACCGCGGCAGACTCCGGTGGTGGTCGGTGAACGGGTCTACACCCAGGGTGCCACGGGCTATCTAAACTGCGTGGATCTGGCCACCGGCCGGGCGGTCTGGAGCACCAATATTTTCGCGCTCGCCAAACGTGTCACCACCACGAAGGACGGCGTGGTCACGAATGTGGCGCGCCTTCCGGATTGGGGCTATGCCGGCACGCCCTTGGTGACGGGTGGCCGGGTGATCGTCCAGCCCGGGGGCGACGCGGGGCGCTCCCTGGCGGCCTTTGACGCTCGGACCGGTGGCTTGCTATGGACTTCCGGCGACGGCAATGCGGATTATGGATCCCCCACCCTGCTCACACTCGCGGGAACGCCGCAGGTATTAGTCTTCAGCAGTAGAACTCTTTCCAGTCACGACCCCGCCACTGGACGCGTGCTCTGGCAGAAACCGTTTGGAACCCAATTCCCATTGGTGGCCAATCCCCTCGCGATCGGTTCCGACCGGGTTCTGGTGTCGGCCGGCTACGGGGTCGGGGCCGAATTGTTGGAAATCAAAGCGGGCGCGGACAACACCTGGACAGCGACCAACGTTTGGAGTTCGCGTCGACTGAAGGCAAAGTTCCACCATCCCGTTCGACGCGGCGAATACGTTTACGGCCTCGACGATGGCATGTGGGCCTGCCTTTCCCTCAAGGATGGTTCACAGCCGTGGAAGGCCGGACGGTACGGCCATGGCCAGGGTCTCTTGATTGGCGAACACTATCTCCTGATGGCCGAGAACGGCGAACTGATCCTGCTGCAGCCGGCGCCGGAGGAAGCGCGCGAACTCGCCCGGTTTCGCGTCTTCGACCGCAAGACCTGGAACCCGATCGCGTTGGCCGGCGGGTATCTCCTGGTGCGAAACGACGAGGAAGCCGTGTTGCTCAAAGTCGCCCTCCACCGGTAGTTTCACCCACGGTGCCGCTCCATGAAACTCGATGCCCCGACCTCCTTCACGATCCGCCCGGCCACTCCGCGGGATGTGACCGTCCTGCTGGAACTTATTCAGGCACTTGCGGTCTTTGAGCATCTGGAGCATCAATTCGAAGCCACGCCGGAACGTCTCGAAGCCGCCCTCTTTGGCGAACGGCCTTGTGCCGAAGCCGTTCTGGTCGAAGTCAATGGAACACCCGCCGGCTTCGCGCTTTTCTTCAGCAACTTCAGCACCTTCCTCGCCCGGCCGGGATTGCATCTCGAAGATCTGTTCGTCAAACCGGAATACCGGGGTCGCGGCCTGGGCCGGGCGCTGTTGCGACATCTGGCCCAACTCGCGCTCGTCCGGGGTTGCGGCCGCTTTGAGTGGACCGTGCTCGACTGGAACACCTCCGCCATCGAATTCTACCGGGCGAATGGTGCCCAGGTGCTTTCCGACTGGCGGATTTGCCGCGTCGAAAGTGCCGGACTGAATCGCCTCGCCCACCCGTAGACCCCGGCGGTTTCCATCGACACCGCAGGGTCTGGCTCAACCTTCCTTGAACGAGGTCCGCAGCGCATGTCGCCGCCGACGCGGCGGCCTTTTGTCGGAGCGCTGGCTTCCATCCGGCTTAAACGGCACCCATTTTGCAAATGCCCCGATTCCAGCCGGACGTCCCATAAGTCCTCGGCCGGACTGCTTTGTGCTTCCGCTAAGCCGGTTGGAAACCGGTGCTTTGCCCGCGCCAGGACGGCGTTGCATTGAGTCTGCGCGACGGAGACCGGTTCTCTCAGAAAGAGGAGCAAAGGTCCCAGGCACTCCCGTGGGTGAAGTCACCCCAAAATCCCAATTTTCCGAACTCAAATCCCTGCCTCCCGCTACCCGCCGCCCCTCAACCCGACGCACCGAATAGGGCGCGGCCTGATTCGGCAAGCATGGCCCATCGACCCATTGCCATGCCCGGCTCGCCAGAAGCAAATGCGGGTGATTGCTTTCATCGACAACCCGGACGTGGCCGAAAAGATTCTCCGCCATTTGAAGCCATGCGGCAGGCCGAAGACGGGAGGCCGTGGCGCCAGGGGTCAGATCCAGTCTCCAGCCTACTGCCTCCAGCCTTCCCCATTTCCGGCGACGAAAATGTGATAACCGATATTCTGTTGCTTTATCGCCTTCCTCTCACAACGGCCGTGAGGGCAGGGACGTGACTTATGAATACTGAAGAAAAAATGCCGCGAGTTAGAGAAAATCCTTGCCCGGTCGCCGCCGGAACCCAACCATTGGTGGCAGCCAGTTGTCGCGTACGCGGGGCTGGCGAGGCGCCGTTGATGACGGCGAAAGCCACAACTCCAACTTATCCCCTTATGTCGAACGTTGCCGGAAAAGCTTATGCGATGACTCTGCTGACCCCCATGAGGCCTTGGAGGACGACGATTAACGAGTTCCTGTTCACGATCTCGCGGGTGCTTCCAAGCACGTTGAGCGGATTGCTGGGTTTGGAAATCATTCACTTCGCGCGCTGGGTGATGGTCCGGCGGAACCAATGGCCGGATTTCGGCCAGGGACCGATGAATCTGGTGAAGAATGACTACATGCTCTTCATCAGTAATTTTAACGGCACCTGGGATCAATACATCGACGCCTTTTCGGACGGAATCCCCAATGGGCTCAACCTGTTTTGGTATTCGAGCACCAAGTTTCCCCAATCGATTCCCATCACCGCCTTCAAGGAGTACATCCGTCACAATCAAATCACCACGGATTACTATTACAACGCGACTCCGGGCTCCGCGCAACGTGACATCAAGGCCGCGCTGCGGGTGATGGACGCAATCAAGAGCTTGGCCGGGCGCCACTCGGGGAATGGACGGGGTGAGACGTCGCCCGCGGAGTTTCGCAAGCTTTACGAGGCGGCTCTACTTTCCGTCCAAGCTGACCTTGGTTCTCCCGGTTACGCCCCCATCCCAAGTAATGACACGCATCATGCTGACATGCATCGTGAAAAATATGTGCGCGCCCGCTGGGCTCCCGCCCCACCACCCTAAACCACACCCAATCCATGCCCAATTTTGATGGCGGTCATTACTTCCTGACCGCGCTTCTTCCCATCTCCACGAATATCCTGACCGACCGTGGCCAGCAAAGGCTATCCCCCATTCAGATGGTGCGAAAGTCGCTGGCCATTCTGCCCACGGCGCTGCAGACACCGGCTAGCACGAAGATCGGCCTGAACAGTCCTTTTTCCAGAAATCGCCGCACCCACTTCGCGCGCTTCGTCGTCATTGAGGATGTGACTTATAATGGGAGGGATCCCATGGACGCCATCAAGGTGGCGATCACCGGAGTCAATCCCGTGCTGCCTCAGCCCCAGGACGGCCTCTTCTGCCCCTTTTTACTCTTTGTCGCCGACTTTGATGCTGACTCTGGGGATCCGGCTGAGCTGGCAGCTTACCTGAAGGAATTGTGGGCCACCATGCAACCCGAGCTGGTTGATGTTTTCGGCCACTGTGTCGGCTTTCAAAAAACGGTGACCGGTGACGACTTTGCGAGCTACATTCAGCGCGGGCAGATCGAAACCACGATGCCATTTAATGACTATTGGACAACCGCGCCGCCCTTGAGATCACTGAAGAAGGAGCTCGTCGGAGTTCTTCTCGGCTTCGTGGTCGCAGGTCTTTTGGTCGGAGCCATCTTTGGCTACCAAATGGGAGGTTGGATATGGGGCCTCGCCGGATTCGTCATTGGGCTGGTGCTCGGCGCCGTGCTGGGGCTGGCGTCAGCCTATATTCTGGTGATGAAGTCGGGCGCGAAACCCCTTCCGACCGCTCCCAACACGACTCTGCCTTCCATCTTGAAGGCGCTTTACCTGCAACAAAAGTTCACCCCCTGGGCCATTGACGCCCAGAGCCTCGACGATGCCCAACTTTACGCTGCGTTTGGCGATTTCATCCGAGATCACCAGCCTGGCCAGCCGATGCCGAGCCAGCTCCCTGGTGTAATCAAATTCTGAAATATCCCCTATGGCACGAAAACTCAATTTGGCAGACATACAGGGTAATGTGCTGCGAGGCTACGGCCTACCCAAATCACGATTCATATTTCTGAATGTGGCCGATGGCCAAAATGGGCGAATCGCGGGCCGGGCCTTCGTGGATAATGTCCGCGAGAAGGTGACGACCGCGTTGCCTTGGAAATCGAGCCAGTCTTGGCAATATCCGCCCTCCGTCACCGGAGAGGAGTTGCCCCCCAAGCCCAAGGTCACGCTCAATCTCGCCTTCACCTTCTGGGGTCTGGCCGCCTTGGGTTTGCCCACGGAAACGCTGCAGAGCATGCCGCAGGAGTTTATTGAAGGCATGAAGGAGCGGGCGGAGTTGCTGGGAGACGACTACTGCTCACCGGCGCGTCCTCACGCCGCCAGACTGGACCACTGGGACGCGATCTGGCAAAACGACGGGCCCAATACTGATCGGCAGGTTCACATCCTGGTCGCCTTGAATGCCCAGATGAATGACGATGGAACCGCCGTTCCGGAGCTGCGGGAAATGACCGACTTCATCTTGCGCGAGTGCGAGAATTCAGGGGGATCCGTCACCGTCCTCACCGGGCACGGTCCCAGCGGCGCGCCGTATCAGGACGCCTCCGCCCTGTTGGACGAGAATCTGCGACCAACGCCCAAGGAACACTTCGGCTTCACCGACGGTTTCGGCGATCCGGTTTTCGACGGTCAATATCCCGATGGCATCGAAATGAAGGAGGCGATTGGCGGCGGAAAAC
>JAYTHD010000046.1:0-17861 GCA_043732975.1 Verrucomicrobiota bacterium | reverse complement strand
GGCCAGCGCGGCGTCCAGGAGAAAGCGGGAAAGTGAGCGTGCCGTCGCCGGCAACGGGCGCGGTGCGGTGGCGCGGGTTGCTGAAAAAAGCGCGACGGTCCGCGCCTCGACCGCGCCGGCCGAGGCGATCAAGGCACTCAGGCCCAGGCGCGCCAGCACGGCCTGGCCGCGGCCGCTGATGAATTCACCGCACACGCGATGGCGTGGATAGCTTCCCAACTCCTGAATCGTCACCGGGACGGCCTGCCGACGCAACCCGATGCCGAGCGCCAGACCCGCCAGACCGCCGCCGATTATCGTGATGGATTTTGCCTCGCCCATGATTCAGCCGATCGCTCGCGCGACGAAGCAATGGCTGAAGAGGCCGGCGCGCCCTTCCGCCAGCTCCCACCCTTGTTTCTCCGGCCAGAGCTCCGAAAGTTCGCGGCCGGAAAAGCCGGCGCGGACACTGGTCGCCGCATCCTGACGTGTCACCTCCGCACATCCGATCAGCCACAACAGCCGGCAAAAAAAAAGGGGCAACGGGGCGCGGCGCGGCTCGAGTGCGACGAACCATTTTGCGCGCCGGGAAATCAGTCGCAACAAGGCCGCCAGCCGCACCTCTTCAAAATGGTGCAGGAAAAGATTGGAGACCACGATCCCGCCGTCGCGCGGGGTGGACAGCCAGTCGAAGGCGTCGGCGACGACGGCTTCCGCGCGCCAGCCCAGTGCGGTAAAGGACGTCAGCGTGGCCGGCATCACACTCTTCTGCCGATCCACCAGAATGACGCTCATCGCCGGCCAGTGCGGTGTCATTCTGCGCGCGACTTGAAACAGGAAATGTCCGTCGCCGGCGCCGAGTTCGGTGAGCGGTCCGGGTGCGCGCCCAGACGTTGACTTCCGCAGGGCGTCGGCCATGAGGCCGGGCTGGCGCATCCAGGTGTTCACCCGACGCAGATCGAGCCGGGCCCGGACGGCACGTGGATCGCCTGGCAAAAGCCCGTCGAGCACCTCGGATTGAATGACTCGCTTCACGCGACGCTCACCGCCAAAAACGCGCCGTGGCAACTGAACCCCGCTCCGAACGCGGACATCCACCAGAGGCCGTCGGGCACTGCGCCGGCCAGGGCGCGTTCCAGGACGAAGTAGACCGTGGGACTGCTGATATTGCCAAATTCGCTGAGCACGGCGGAACTGTGGTGCACGTCGTCCACGCTCAATCCCAGCGTGCCGCGCAGGGCGAGAATCACGTCGCGCCCGCCGGTGTGCAGAACCCAGCCGGTGACTTGCGCGCGATCCACGCCGGCCGCGGTCAGCGATTCGGAGAATAACTCGGCCGCCAGCTCACTGGCGATCCGCGGCACCTGTGGCCGCAGAATATTCCGCAGCATTCCGTTCCGATGACCAAACCGGAGCGTGTCGCGCTCGGTGGTGACGAGGCGCGAGTCTGTGAATCTCCACTCCACGCGACGACGATCCGGCAGGGGATCCTTGGAAAGGACGGCCGCGCCGGCGCCATCGGCAAACAGGCACGCGCTGATCAAAACACCGGCATCATCGTCCAGGAAAAAGGCGGCGCTGCAAACCTCGACGCAGATGGAGAGAACCTTTTTGGCCCGGCCGGAAGCGAGAATCGCCTCGCCTGTGCGCAGATTTGGCAGCGCCGCGCCGCATCCCTGTCCCACGAGATCCAAAGCGAAAACATTCCGGCGCAGGCCGAGGGCTTCGCTGACGTAGCTGGAGAGGCCCGGACACAAGTAGCCGGTGCAGGTGCTGATGAGCACGGCGTCGATCTCTTCCGGAGGGCAATCCGCGTCTTTCAAGGCCCGACGCGCAGCCTCGCTGGCGAGAGCGGGGGCATGCCGGGTGAAGCGGGCCTGCAAAACGTCGGGCGTCTGGTCAAAGGCTTCGCTGAGCGGTTCCAGGGAAAGATGGCGGGCGACGATGCCGTTTTCCCCGCACAGGACCTTTTTAAGAATGGCCTTCGACCGGGGCTTGAGCAGCGGAAACTGCGGACAGCCTTGCAACGCATCCCACGAATCGCTTTGGGTATAGCGCTGTCGCGGAACGACGGTGCCAAGTCCGGTGATGAACATGGGAGTTATCTTAGCGGACTACGGTCGAATGCGCCAATTCAGGGGGCACCTATATTAAGAAGTGGTGACGGTTGCCCCCACTGGCCGGCAAAAACAAACTTGCCCAAGGGCTTCCGCTGTCGGGGAGTCTGGTCGCGTTCCCGGAGGGCCTCCGGCAGATCCGCCGGCTCGGCCTTGTACCCGATCGCCATGGCTGTCCACGCCTCGAAATGCTCCGGTATACCGTATATCTCCCGCGCCTTGTCGGGCAGTATGCCGATCATCTGATGCACCGAGAGGCCGCGCGTCGTGGCCTCGACGACGAGATTTCCGGCGGCCAGGCCCAGGTCATGCACGGCGGCCCGATTGTCCTGATTATTCTTGGTAAAGCGGAAATTCACGACCCCCAAGACCAGCACGGGTGCGGTCTTGGCCCAGGCCTGATTGGACTCGACCAGACAGGACAGGAGCCGGTCGAATTCCTTGGGGTTTTGCCGGGTCGCCACCAGATAGTTCCACGGCTGTTCATTGTAGGAGGACGCCGCCCAGCGCGCCGCCTCGAACAGGGAACGCAAGTCGGCCGCCGGCACCGGACGGTCCACGAATCCGTAAGGACTCCAACGTTCCGCCAACGCCTGCAGAATGGGATGATCGGTCACTGCCTTTTTTATATTCATAATTGTTTTTTGTATTTCCGTCCGGGTTGTGATTTAAAACCTTCCGATTGGAATCTGCGTCCTTTCCCCCGCGACGTATTTGATTTCCCCCCGACCTTGGATTGGAATTCTAGGGCTGTCCGGTCTGGGATTTCTCCTTGATCAGCTTCTGCAGCGTCAGGCTCTCCGGGCCGGTCGCCTTCTCCGATTGCAGCTGGAGGATCTCCAGCTCCTTGGTTTTGGTCGGTTGTTGCTCAAACGTCTTCATATCCTTGCCGAGATCCTTCTCGGTATTATTGGGGCGTGGTTTCATGGTTTTGTCAGCAGGGAGACCAACCGGATTTCGTGGCTTGTAATCTTTGACATAAGGGAATGATTTTCTGAGTGACTTAACCTCGGTCTATCGGGACGAACCCGGCAGGCCTCCCCGCGTCATTCTGCATTTCACCGGAGGGGTCGTCGCCGGAACATCCCGGGGATTCACACACGTGTTGGATGCGGGATTGATCGGGTCAAAAGTCAGGGAATGGTGAGCGATGATATATTGGTACCAGGGGCGGTGTTGAGTCCGGGGGCGTCACGTCGCGGACGCCAGGGCGAATACCTCATTACAGTGTCCGGCCAGTGAGAAATCCTTCTCGGTCAGCCCGCCCTCGTCATGCGTGGTGAGCTTGAGCGTTACTTTATCGAACCGAATATCAATGTCCGGATGGTGATTCACCTTTTGGGCCCTCTGGGCGATCCGTTGGACGAAAGGGATGCTTTCCAGGAAGCCCTTGAATTGGAAGGTCCGGAGAATTGTTTGTGCGCGCTTCGACCAATGCGGGAGGGCTTTTAAGTGAAGGCTGATTTTCTTGGCGGTGAGGGCTGGCATGATTTTATTTGGCTTTGGCAACCTTCTGAGCCGCTTTTGTGCCGCGGCTGGAAAGTTTGTTGACGGTGGCCCAAGCAATCGATTTCGCAGTCGGGGTGTCCAGCCCCTTCTCCTCGTAACCCGCTTCGATGTGCGCGGCCTGCCGCTTTTGCTTGTCAGTATGCGTCGATTTATCGCCGGGAGGCCTGAGTGGTTTTTTTCTGGAGGGACGCAAGATCCTGGCGCTCGTGATTCGGAGAGCCGGTTCTTCCTTCACTACCGGGATGCGACGAGGCGGGCGTGGACCCTGTGCGGCTGGCACCAAGCGCTTGGCTGTCATTGGCAGGGATTTTACGTTGAATGCCTGACGGAGGACATGGGGTGTTCACCGCATTTCGAGGCCTCCGCAGGCCTCGGAGGTGGCCGAGGGACGGTCGCGCCGGAACATCCGAAGTAATTCCAGGGAGGCGGCATCCCGAGTCGGCCTCAAGGTCGCGTCAGCGTCTGGGAGCGCGGGTGACGCCGCCGGCGAAGTCACCGCCTTGGATTGGGATGCCCTTAGACCAACCGAGCGTACCTACTTGAGGTGGTCCAATACCTAAGGAGGCATTCGTTGTGCAGGCAACGGCTCTCGCGGAGACTCTCCATCCGTTGCGGCCGAAGGCCAGCAAGTCAGGTGGGGCTCTCGACGAGCTAATGCCGACAACCACGGACGGATGTTGCCGACCCGCTCCATGATCCAAGTCTCGGCTGTCGGTTGAAGGTCCCCAGCGGGGTTCATGCAACGGCGCAAAGAACGCAAAGGAGGGAGGAATCGCCGGCCGCTTCTCACCTTCGCCAATGCCAATGCCAATGCCAATGCCAACGACGCGGCACCTGTGATGTCGTCCTTGGGTCAAGATTTCACACGCAAGGCGGTCCGGAGCGCGCGGACTTCGGCGAGCAACTCTTTGGCAACCAGTGTGGTCTCGGACGGGAGTTGGGGAGGAAACGGGGCGGTGGGCTTGATGGCGATGGGGGCGGTCGGCTCCCGATCATCGCTGTCGCCCGTGCCCGATGACTTCAAGCGCCGGAGCCGCTCCTGGATCAGGTCCCGGATCTCCTCGGCGTTGTCGACCGCGTGGAGGACGCCGCTGTGCCAGGGCGTTTGGCTGCCGCCGGGACGTCCGTGCGCTTGCGAACCGCCGCCGGCCGTGCTGACGACGAGATCTCCCAGACCGAGCAGGCGTTGCAACGGACCCTGGTGGAGGGTGGTCTGCTGGATGTTGGCGAAACTTAGAGACTGTAACGAAATAAGTGTAGCAACTTATCAAGGGGATGCTAAGGTGTCGAGGTGGCCACTGACGAATTGATCGAGCAGCGATTCTCCCTGCTCAGCAATGCTCTGGATGAACGTATGCGCCGACTGGTTGCGGCAGCCGAGGCGGAAGTCGTCGGGTACGGGGGAGTATCTGTTGTCGCTCGTGCCACAGGTGTTTCCCGTCGTGCGATTGCGGTGGGCATGGCGGAGTTAAAGGATCCGGGATTAAAATCAGCCGGCTCCAGTCAACCGACTCGTATACGGAGGAGCGGAGGTGGGCGTAAAAGGGCGACTGCTCAAGATCTCACGCTCATGGCTGATTTGGAAAAGCTCATCGAGCCGCTAACCCGAGGCGATCCAGAGTCGCCGCTGCGTTGGACGTGCAAGAGTCTGCGCAAGCTGGCCGACGAATTGGCGAAAAATGGGCACGAGGTGAGTCATCGCTTGGTCGGGGAATTGCTGGAAGAACTCGGGTACAGCTTGCAAGCCAACCGCAAGACTCAAGAAGGTTCCAGCCATCCCGACCGGAACGCGCAGTTCGAATTCATCAGCCAGCGGACGCAGGAAGAGTTGGCATTGGGAAACCCTGTGATCTCAGTGGATACAAAAAAGAAGGAATTGGTTGGGAATTTCAAGAATCCGGGCCGGGAGTATCGCCCGAAAGGAGGCCCACAAGATGTGCGGGTGCACGATTTCATCATTCCGGAACTTGGACGCGCCAATCCCTATGGAGTGTTCGACTTGGCCCGGAATGCCGGATGGGTGAGTATCGGAGTGGACCATGACACATCGGCCTTCGCGGTGGAATCCATACGGCGATGGTGGCTTTCGATGGGAGCGGCTTACTATCCCAAAGCCAACCGGCTGCAAATTTTTGCTGATGGCGGAGGTAGCAACGGGAGTCGCGTTCGACTCTGGAAGTTTGAACTTCAAAAACTGGCCGAAGAGTTGGGCTTTCCGATCCAAGTATGTCATTTGCCACCCGGCACAAGTAAATGGAACAAGATCGAGCATCGGCTCTTTTCCTTTATCAGCCAGAACTGGCGAGGGCAGCCACTAATCAGCCACGAGGTCATCGTCAACCTGATCCGGGCTACCACAACCCGAAAAGGACTCCGGGTGGAGGCTGCCATTGATGATCGGAAGTACCCATCTGGAGAAAAAGTCACCGACGAGGAAATGGCGGGACTCAACCTGAGTCGATCCGAGTTTCACGGCGAGTGGAATTACACGATCTCACCACACCAACAACAGCTCAAGTTGTAACACTTATTTCGTTACAGTCCCTTAGCGTCATCTCGCGCACCTTCCAGATTCCGGCGCGAATCCGCAGG
This sequence comes from Verrucomicrobiota bacterium, assembly GCA_043732975.1. Classification (GTDB taxonomy): domain Bacteria; phylum Verrucomicrobiota; class Verrucomicrobiia; order Limisphaerales; family UBA9464; genus CANIZL01. The sequence goes on along the minus strand of JAYTHD010000046.1, from coordinate 11,664 downwards.
CTCCGATCGGTAACCAGATACCAGCGTTGCTCGTAGTCGAGACGGATCAGGGCGTAGGTGAAGGGAAGTTGGACCAGGGCGAGCAGCAGACCGAAGCCTTCGAAGGCAGGCCAGATCCAGCTATAACGTTCAATGGTGTCGAGGGTCTGGATTGGTCCCCGTTTGCCCCGCGACTCCGCTTTGGCCCGTGCGGAATCGAGGCCGGCGTGGAAGATGTGTCGGATGACGAAGAGCGTGAACAGAAAGCCCAGCAGGGCGACGCATTGCTTGGTGAACCAGATCCAGAAGCGGAGCCGGTAATAATTGCGACCCGCCCGAAAGATCCGGAGGGAACCGGGAGCGCCCGCCGGCGGCTCGGGATCATGCGGCACCCGCAACACCCGCAACAGCCCGCGCCGGGCCCAGGAGAAGGGAGCGTTCATCTGGGCGGCGAATTGGTGAGATCCTGACGCAGGGCACGAACCTCGGCTGCTATGGCGCGCAGCACGACGGCCAGTTCAGCGTCCGAAGGGGCAATACCCGCCGTCAGTGGCGCGGCGTGGGCGGATACTTCGTGCGTTGGTGTCGGTGCGGTTCGCCCGTGGTCGTGTTCGTGGATGCCCCTCATTTTGGCGTAGAGGAAGTCCCGCAAATGCTCAAACTCGAGAATGCCTTCGATGGTCATTTCCGGGGTCGCACTGCCGCTGGCCGTCTGGATCTGGATGCGGGCCAACCCCAGCCAGCGTTCCACCAGGTTGGAGCTCAGGTGGATGTCCTGGATCCGCGCGTAGTTCAGGATGACTTCGTGACGAAAGAGAATCCCCCAGCGCATGTTGATGCCTTCCGCATCGAAGCGGTAACGCATGGTGTGGTACCGGAACCAATTCACCAGGCCGACGACCAGGGCGACCGGTGGGAAAAGCAGCATCGGCACGCAGCACAACAGGTAGTAGGTCCAGAGTTTGGGATCGGGGCGCTCGATCCGATAGACCGCGGACTCATCGATCACGCGGTGAGGCGGTGGATCAGCGACGGGGATCATGGCAGGGAGAAAAGAACGGACGATCCCCCGCCGGGGCAAAAAGAATCCACGGGGGCTGGTTCCACCGACACGCGCTCGCTCTCACCCGTCGGTCGGTCGGGGAGGCGAAACGAAGATCGACCTCACGCAACGCCGCAAAGAACGCAAAGAGGAAGGTTGAACCGCGGATAGCGCGGATGGCACGGATTGGAAATCATCCGCGTCATCTGCGAAATCCGCGGTCAAAGGTGCGTTTCGTGTTTTCTCGAGGGGGTGTGGTCGAGGCAAACTTCCGGGACTGCTCGCGGGATGCCGGGTGTGGTTGGGACAGGGAGACCCGGGCCAAAGGAGAGGCGAAACTGGGATTGTTCGCGGGGACTCTCACACCACCGGATCAGTGGGTGGCCTCAATGCGACGGGGGTCGATCCGCCAGACGTTGCCGGCACGCAGGTTCGAGAGCCAGACCGATCCCAAACCGACCCGGATCGCGTCACCGCCCGGGCCAAAGAATTGCTGGACGACCTGATTGCTCGTCGGATCGATCCTGGTGATTGGAAGACCAAAAGTGGTGGCCCACACCGAGCCTTCGCCGACGGCAATCTCGCCGCCTTCGCCCGGGATGCCCGCTTCAATCGTGGCCACGACTTTGTTCGACTTCAGATCGACTCGCGATACGGAGCCGTCACCCTGGTTGAGCGTCCAGACGGAACCTTCGCCGACGGCGAGGAAGCGGGGCGTGGGGCCGACCTTGATTCGTTCGGTAATCAGGTTCGACTTGGGATCGACCCTCGTGACAACGCTTTCCTTTGGGCTGGAGACGAAAATGGCGCCTTCGCCAAACGCCACCGCAGCGGATCCTGGCGCCACCCGGATTTCGGCAACCACCCGATTGTTGGTGGGATCGAACCGCGTGAGCGTACTGCGGGCATCGGTGACGATCCACACACTGCCGGCGCCCGCTGCGATGCCACCTTCCGAACTCGCGAAGGTCATCGGGAACACCGCGGTCACCTTCCCGGATTTGAGGTCGATGCGGGACATCGTGGAGTCGCCGCAATTGGGAACCCAAAGGCTGCCGAACGCCGCCGCCAGCCCATTCCCCGGCGCTTTTCCCACCGGAATCAACGCCGCCACCTTGTTCGCCTCCGGGTCCATCCGCACCACGAGACTATTCGGCGCACTGGAGACCCAAGCGTGGTCGTCGATGGCCAGCCAGTCGGGTTTCCCAGGAATCTCGAACACCGCGTCCGGAACCAGTTTTTCGATGGGAATGCGCATGCTGGAATTCACCAAGCCTCGCTTCTGGGGCGTCCCGACCGGGTCCGCCGCCACAACGGAACATCCGAGCAGGACGAGAATTAGAAAGAAGTTTCGCATGGTTGGTATTTATGGCGGTGACATTTCGGTGAACCAACGCAACGGATCGCTCATTGACGCCGCCGGGTAGGGAAGGACCATTACGGGAATCTCTTGAAGGAACAATGTTAAACCGCCGACTTCGCCTGTGCGTCGGACTTTGGGTCCTGGTCATCGGATCCACGTTCCCCGTGGCCGTTGCGGCCGATGCCGTAGGGACGGGCGGATTGCCGACAGCGTCCAAGGACAAGGGTGCAGTCGATTTCGAGCGACAGGTGCGGCCGATTCTGGTTGGACGTTGCGAGGAGTGTCACGGCGAGACCTCCGAAGGCGGGTTGCGCCTTGACACCCGTGAAGGCCTGATGAAGGGAGGCACCTCGGGGCGGGCCGTCCTTGCCGGTAACGCGGAAGGCAGTCTTTTGATCCAGGCGATCCGGCACACGCACCCGAAAATACACATGCCGAAGAAGCGTCCGACGTTGGCGCCCGGGGAGATCGCCACTCTGGAACAATGGATCATGGCAGGCGCAATGTGGCCCGAGTCGACGAATGCCCCCGTCGCCGCCCGGAAGATCGATCTGGCGTCCCAGCGCGGTTTTTGGTCGCTGCGTCCACTCGCCGAGCCCCCACTGCCCGCGGTGACCAATGCCGCGTGGGGCAAGTCCGAGATCGATCACCACGTCCTCCATCGATTGGAACTGGCGGGGCTTGCTCCAGTGGCGGCGGCGGACCGGGCGACGCTCCTGCGACGCGTGACTTTCGACCTCACCGGGTTGCCGGCGTCCCCAGAGGATGTCACGGCCTTCCTCGCCGATGGTACGGCCGATGCCTTTGCCAAAGTGGTGGACCGCCTGTTGGCCTCACCCCAGTACGGCGAAACGTGGGCCCGCTGGTGGCTCGACGTGGCCCGCTATGGTGAAGACGACTGCCGGAGCCTCGATCCCCTGAAGCGGGGCTACAATCCGTACCCGTATGCGTATCTCTATCGCGATTGGGTTGTCCAGGCGCTGAATGATGACCTGCCCTACAATCAATTCGTCGTCGCCCAACTGGCTGCCGACCTGCTGGGTGAACAGGGCCGCGCGGGTCAGCTTCCCGCGGTCGGCTTCCTGGGGCTGGGTCCCTGGCTTTACGACAATGGTTCGGTGGAAGTCGCCCGCGCCGACGAACGCCACGACCGTGTGGACGTCCTCTCGCGCGGGTTGATCGGTCTGACCATCGCCTGCGCGCGCTGCCACGATCACAAGTACGATGCGGTGGCGACGGAGGACTATTACGGGATCGCCAGCGTCTTCAAAAACACGGCGTACCGCGAATATCCGCAAGTGCCGCAGTCGGTCGTCGACGACTTCAAGAAGGCGGAAAAGCGCGTGGAGGATAAGGAAAAGCTGCTGCGTGAGTTTCAGAAGAACGAGCGGCGGCAACTGGCCGAAACCCTGGCGCTGCAAACCTCCAAGTATCTGCTCGCCGCCTGGAGCGTGCGGGGCGAGGCGAAGAAGGACAAGGCGCTCGTGGCCACCAAGGAGAAGCTTGACTATGAACTGCTCGATCGCTGGCTGGCGTTTCTCGACAAGCCCCCGCGGCAGTATGGCTATCTCAAAAAGTGGCAATCGATGATCGCGGCCCGGGGGAAGAAGGAGGAGGCCACCAAGCTCGCCGATGAATTTCAGGAGATCGTCCTCGATGTGATGTTCGAACACATTGATATCGAGGAGGAAAACGAAATCATTCGCACCAAGGCGCTGCCGGGGACGAAAAAGAAGAAGGAGGCGAAGCTGCCGAACGAGTTCGTCACCGACGATGACTTTTGCCCCGGTTGCGGTCTGGAATTCCGCACCCTCAAAGGCGAGCGGAATAGTTTGTGGATCGATCTCTTCGATCGCGACCTGGATCACGAAGTCGATCTCGCGCAGGAAATGGAGGCGTCCCAAAAGCCGGGATTTTTCGCATTCGATGACCACGGCCTCGAACGTCATCTCGGTACGGAACAGCGCCGCCATCTGGAGGAATTGCGCGCGGACATTAAAAAGCTGCGCAAGGAACTCGAGCCGAAATACCCCTACGTGCACGGTGTCGGCGACCTGGAAAAGGTGTCCCCCATCCGCGTGCATCTGCGGGGAAATCCGTTTCGACTGGGGGCGGAAGTGGCTCCGCATTTCCCGGCCTTGCTCTCGCCCGGGCAGCCGGTGGTGTTCACGAATGGGAGTGGTCGTCTCGAGCTCGCCCGCGCCATCGTCAGTCATCCGATCGCCGCGCGCGTCATCGTCAATCGCATCTGGAAATGGCACTTCGGCACCGGGTTGGTCGACACTCCGGGGGACTTCGGCCAGACCGGCGAGCGACCCTCGAATCCTGAGCTGCTCGAATACCTCGCGTCGCGCTTTGTCAGCGGCGGGATGTCCATGAAGCGATTGCACCGGGAAATTCTGCTGTCGGCCACCTATCAATTGTCGGCCGCCCACTCCGAAACCAACGCCCGGATCGACAGTGGCAATCGCTTGTATTGGCGCGCGAATCCCCGGCGGCTTTCGGCGGAACAGATCCGCGACGCCGCTCTTGCCGCGGCGGGGACTTTGGATCTCAAGCTCGGCGGGCCGTCGGAGAAGCTGACCCCGCTCGCCACCCGCCGGACGCTCTACGCGAAGCTCAGCCGCTACAAACTGGACGAGTTTCTCGCGCTCTTCGATTTCCCCTCTCCCAATGCGACCGCCGAGCGGCGTTTCACGACCCAGGTGCCGCTGCAACGCCTCTTCGTGATGAACAGCGATTTCATGCAGCAACAAGCCGAGACACTGGCCCGCCGTGCCGCAGCGGAAACCAACGTCACGGCGCGGATTCAAAAGTTCTATTCCCTCTTGTTCGCACGCGCCGCGACTGACGCCGAGGTCGCCGCCGGCAAGGCTTATCTGGCGGCGGAGCCGATGCATTCGTACGAAGAACGCAAGGTGGCGAAGCAGCAGGCGGCGCTCCAGGACAAGGAGAAGCCCAACGTCGCGAAAGCCCCGGAGAAACCGTCGGAGGCCAAGGAGGCCGAGGAAGAAGGTGACGGGAACGACGAGGGCAAGGCGCCGTCGCCGGGGATGATGGCCGGCGTGAGCGAAGACAGTCCCGGAGCCAAGCCGGCGCTCAAGCTGTGGCCGGTCACGGTCGAAGGTCGTTACGCGAAAACCCTGATGTCCTCCCACGAGTTTTTGTTCGTCCGCTGAAGGAGCCACCATGAGCCGCCGCCCTGCCTCCGCACCGCTGTCCCGCCGGGAGGCGCTCCGCCGTCTGGGATCGGGCTTTGGCCTGCTCGCCTTCGCCAGCGAGTTGACCCAATCCCTCGCCCGCGCAGACGCGCTCGCCACGGACGCGCGACTCACTTCTCCGTGCCACCATCCGCCGAAGGCCAACGCCGTGATCTTTCTGGTGATGAACGGCGGCCTGAGCCAGGTCGACAGCTTTGATCCGAAGCCGATGTTGGACAAGTACCATGGCCAGCCCCTACCGGGCGGCGAGGTGACGACGGAGCGCAAGACCGGCGTGCTGATGCGTTCGCCCTTTCCGTTCAAACGCTACGGCCAGTGCGGGCGCGAGATCAGTGACCTGTTTCCCCACATCGGCTCCTGCGCGGACGACATCTGTTTTGTGCACTCGATGCACACCGATATTCCCAACCACGAACCTTCGCTCCTGATGCTCAACACCGGGCATACGCAGGTCGGTCGTCCGTCCATGGGCTCGTGGTTGACGTATGGTCTGGGCACCGCGAACCGGAATCTGCCCGGATTCGTCGTCCTGTGCCCCAACGTTCCCACCACCGTCGGGCCGCCCATGTGGAACAACGCGTTCCTGCCGGCCATCCACCAGGGCACGCTCATCTCCGACCACGTGGAAAAGCAGACGCCTGATGAATTGATCGGTCGCGACTTTGATCCCAAAAAAGTCCTGCGCCATTTGCGCAACGACAAATTCTCGCTCCCCGAGCAGCGGCGGGAACTGGATCTATTAATCGAATTGGAACGTACGCGCCGCGAACGGGAGGACCTGCACGATCCGCAACTCGACGCGGCGATCCAATCGATGGAAGTCGCCTACCGCATGCAGACCGAGGCGGTCGATGTCTTCAATCTGCGCAAGGAATCCAAGGCCATGCTGGACCTCTATGGTCCCGGCAGCACCGCCCGTGGCTGCATGCTGGCGGTGCGTTTGGTGGAGCGCGGCGTGCGCATGGTGCAGGTCTATTATGCCAAGGGCGATCCCTGGGACCACCACAGCGACATTCTCATGCATCGCGACACGGCGCGCGATTCGGACCGACCCTTCGCCGCCGTGATCAAGGATTTGCGGTCGCGGGGTCTGCTCGAAACCACCCTGGTCGTCTGCGGCTCCGAGTTCGGCCGGACGCCGGTCGTCGAAGTGGGATCGAATGGGGGCAGCACGCAAAACGGCCGCGACCACAATCCCTTTGGCTTCACGATGTGGCTCGCCGGCGGTGGCATCAAAGGCGGCATCGCGCATGGTGCCACCGACGACTTTGGATTCCGGGCGGAGAAAAAACCGGTCCACGTGCACGACCTGCATGCGACCATCCTGCACCTGCTGGGCATGGATCATACCCGACTGACCTATCCCTATTCGGGCCGGGATTTTCGACTGACCGACGTCTCCGGAGTCGTCCAGCACGATTGGATCGCCTGAAGTTCCCCAAGCAATGGTCTGGCCTTCGGCCACACAATCGGTGGGCGAGAGTCTCCTTGATCGGCACCCGCGTTGGGACTGACCCCATCAGCCGCTAGTTCGTCAGGGACTCGCTCCACCTGATTTGCTGGCCTGCGGCCCCAAGCCCTGCCTTCCTGGACTGGAAGGGCGAGGAAACCACTTGCCGCCCGGCTTGGATCCGGCTGAGAGTGCCCCGACGCCACTCGATGGCTAACAATGAGGACAGAAATGCAAATTCGACCGAGGAGAATCACCTCCCTCCAGTACTCCGCCGCAGTTGGGGTCACGGTCCAAACGGCGGGCCGCGGACGTGGCCGTGGGGACGTCGGTTGTCGGGTGCTATTTCTGGCGGCTTTCGTTGCCGTATGGGGTTGCGGCCGGCCCGGCAATCCGGATTCCGGTTCGATCCAACCGGCGACGACGTCCGCACCGTCCACCCGGACGGTGGCACCTCCCGCGGCCACTCATTCCCAACTGACGGTATACCAGTTGACGATGGCCCCGGGCGATCTGGCCGGTCTGGCGAGTGGTGACTTCTCGAACACCGAGTATCCCGTGACGTTCACCACGGCCGGAAAGGTATATAAAGATGTCAAAATTCGAGTGCGAGGACAGTGGTCGCGCGGTTGGCCGAAAAAATCGCTCAAACTTCACTTTAGCGAGGAACAGCCGTTCGAAGCCCGGCACAGTCTGAACCTGAATTCCGGCTGGCGCGATCCAGCCTTTGCCCGTGAGGTGCTGGCCTATCACATTTATCAAGCCAGTGGTGCTCCCGCTTCCCTGGCACGCTTCGTCAAGCTGGAGGTGAACGGCAAGTTCCACGGACTATTTCTCGATATCGAACAGCCCTCAAAAAAGTTTCTGGAAAGCAGCGGATTGAAGGGCGCCACTCTTTTCAAGGCCACCGGGCGAGCCAATCAAGCGGATGAACGCCAGCTGGGCGCAGCGCAGAATTATGCGATCAATTATCTGCAGGAGACGCACAGGGACGAAGGCTACGGCGTCCTGGAGACCTTCTGTCAGGATCTGGCGCATGCCTCCCAGGCGGTGGATTTTTTCGAAAAGAACGTCGATGTCGACCGCTATGTGAATTTCCTGGCGGCGACGGTATTGACCCAGAATTGGGACACCTATAACAAGAACCATTTTTTGGCGTACGATGGGCGCGGGTCGAAGAAATGGGTGGTCCTCCCGTGGGACTTGGATCGGACGCTCGGCGACCATTGGAACGGGAGCTTTGACGAGGCGCGGCTGCCGGTGCTTTTGGGGACCCAACAACAGCCCGGCGTCACAGGCTGGAACCGGCTGGAAGATCGGTTTCTCCGCGAGCCACGCTATCGGGCTCGGCTGGCGCGGCGATTGAATCAATTGCTGGAGTCCGAATTCACGCCGGGAAAGCTCTTTCCATATCTGGATCAACTGGAGGGCGAGATCTCAGCGGCGGCCGCCGCGGATCGTGCCCGGTGGGGCGGTGGCGGCGACCTCCATCAGGGCATCGCGCAACTGAAGGATTTCATCCAGCAACGCCGTGCCTTTCTTCAGGCGGAGGTCCGCAAGCTGAAGTAACAGCACGATAAGGAACACGGAGTGGTTGCGGGTTTCCAAAGTGGATACACGCAACGAGTCAAAGGAAGAGCAATTCGGCTACTTTGCGGCGGTCGCCTTCGATCCGCCGGCGGCAGGCAACGACTCCCTTTGAAAATTCACCACGCGGGAAAAGCCGGTGTGCTGTTTGCCGTCCACTTCAACCCAGGCCCGGATCACGAGATCCGGCCGCACCTGCGAGCGGGGTTCCAGATCGAAATCCCGACCCTCCGCCCATTCCATACGGTTTTCGTCGAGGCCGCCAAACCACTCGCCGGCCCGGCCCTCGGGAGCGCTGTCACCCGAGGAGATGTCCAAAGGCACCCAGCCAAGACCAGGCGCGAAAAAGTTCGGCCAGCAACGGTAGCCAGGTTCATGATCCTTCCCGGCGTTCTCGGGCTTCAGACGGCTTCCGTACATGAGCCGGCAGGGAATTCCCCGGGCGCGGCAGAGCGATATGAAAAGGGCGTGTTGATCAGTGCAACAATCGCCCTTCCCCATCAGGCACTCGGTCGAATCTCCCAAGCACTTGCCTTTGGGCATCGGTCCCGACTTTGAGTAGTGCTCGCTTTTTTCGATGACGAAGTCGAAAAACTTGCGCGCCACCAGCACGGGATTCCGCTCGCCGCCGGCAAGACCGGCGGCAATCAGATCAATGTCAGGGGTTACTTCCATGTGCTTCTCGTCGAGGCGGAGTTCAGCGGCGTAGGTACGACGGTGATCGTCGGTCATTGGACCCGCCTTGGCGGGATCCGCCATACCACTGACGGCGCGGCGGAGAACCTGGAACTCCGTCACGACACGCAGTGGCTTCTGCGGGTCGGCGGCGGCCTCCGCATACACCCAGGACCGGCCGTAACGGGGATCCCGGGTGATACGCATCGTCGAGGGAGACTCAACCACGCGGAAGTCCAGCACCTGCTGTTCCGGGCGGTTTTCCGGCATCCAGAACCAGCCGCGAACCTGCTTCGCGCCGACCGGAAGATTGGTAATCGCGTAGGTCTGGCGGACGGTGAAGATCACGTCCGCCTGGGCCCGCAGGCCCGAGACGAATGCCAGGCCAGCCGCCAGCAAGGGCAGGAGCCCAAACGATCGGTTGTGATGACCTCGCGCAATACTCATCGGAGTGGAATTCATATATGTTATTAGAAAAGTGGTGGGTTTGTTTCGCCCGGCAATAGGCAATCTTCACGCCGCCTCTGCCTAAAATTTCCAGTTCAGATCCACACGGAAACGCTTGCCATCCTGGCGGGTGGTGATGGCTTTTACCAGGTAAAGTCGGGCCATCAGATTGATGCTCTTGGTAACTGCGTAGGCGGCGCGGATTTCATGCCCCTCGAAGTCACTGGCGTCCGTTTGCGCGCCACTGCCAAAACGAATCCAGTCATCCTGGGCATAGGAAGCGTTCACCGCGAAAGTCTCAATGTGCGCATAATAATATCCGATCAACCAATCATTGCGCTTCTTCAACTGTCCCCATTGGGCGGAAAGGACGTAGCCCAAGGTTTGATTCGCATTCGCCAGGGGTAGCGGCGCGACCTCCGCGGCCGTGTAGTTCTTGAAGTTATGGTAGAGGTCGGCACCCAGTGTGAAGGGAATCTTCTTGAGTGGAATGCTCCACTGCACGCCAGCCACCCCGATCGCATAATCCCGCGCACCGTTTCGGTTGCGGAGATTGTTGGCGCCGTCCTCGCCATGCAGGTAGTGGACGCCACCGGCAACGATCAACTGCCAGGGTTGGACCGGCAGCGTGTACTTCACCTGGCCGGCCACCAGTTGGCCGTTCAAGTCATAGCCACCGTCGGGAACATAGAAAGCGCCGGCGGTGGCGGTCAGTTTGCCCTTCCCGGCCGCCCAATCGTACATGCCGGCCAACCCGGTCGGGGTCACGTCCTCATCCCAAAAAAGCTCGTTCTGCTGCCAGAAGGGCGTGGTATTCCGTCCGGCCCAGCCGGTGAACCCGCCGCGTTTGTATTGCACAAAATACCGGTCAGCCACGAAATCCACGCTGTCGGTGACTCGATCATCGCCGACGAAGGTGAGATGCGGCGATTGCTGACTCCGACTGCTGCCCGTGCGGACACGAGCGCCGATGGACCATTCCTCGGCGAGTTGGTAGCCGAAGCCAACCCGGGCACGGAGCCGGCCGCGATTCCGGTCGTCGCGGGCAACCCCGGCGGCGTTCTGGGAATCCCAATCCAGCTCGTAACGGAGACGGAGATCGCCATAAAAAGTAAGGTTGGTGTTGCTGTCGATCCAATTGAGGCCGGTGGCCAAACCTGACGCGGGCCGACCAGTCAATGCCCCGGCAACCAGGAAAACCAGGGCCAGCCAGATTGGGGAAATAATTGCCGACGGCGAACGGAAACTTCGCGATGACAACGCGAAAAGAAACGCAGCGCGCAAAAACTTCATGAGATATGCGAGGACGCTGCCGAAGCAATCCGGGCAAACCAAGGCCCTTGGGGCGGACTCCTCGATTGGTGGGGTGAAGCGGAGTCGCCCGAGTGACCACTGTCCCGAGAATCCGGTTGCTTGGGCGGAGCCTTCCAGGATACGCTTCGGAGAGAATACAAAATTGGCCTCGTCTCAATCATCAATTTCCGGGAGGCAGCTATTATGATTGTCACAACCGTCAATGACGTTGCCGGGTATCGCGTGGCCCGGCACCTCGGCGTGGTGCGCGGCATCACGGTGCGATCGCGCAGCGTGATCGGCAACATCGGTGCGGGAATCCAATCACTGTTTGGTGGTAATATCACCATCTACACCGAATTGGCCGAGAAGGCGCGCGCGGAGGCGTACGACTTGATGGTCGCGCATGCTACCAGCGCTGGCTCCAACGCCATTATTGGGATGCGCTACGATGCGAACGAAATCACCGATGGGATTACCGAGGTCCTTGCCTACGGGAGTGCGGTCATAGTTGAGCCGGTATGAGGGACCATCGTGCCGAGGGTCCAGCCCTGCCTCGTCGGGAGCCTCGGCCCACCTCAAAGCGGCGACTCCTCCGAATCCGTCC